>NZ_KV793130.1:0-22896 GCF_001808415.1 Lactobacillus sp. HMSC08B12
TCAAGATTTAGTAAGTTTTATGATTCGGGATCATCAGCCAGGACAGTGATGGCGACTACGTTTTGGAAAAATTAGGTACGCCTAACGCTAAATAGCAAAATTTTTTAAATCTTTTTTGACGATCAATAGAGGCAACCTTGTTAACAAACAAGTTTGTGAAAAAATATATAGAGCCCCGCAATAGCGGGGCTTTTTTGGATCCTTCTTTTAGCAAACAAAAATATTGTGAAATAAGTTCAAGTACAAGCGCTAATATATCAACGTTTTAAAGCAAAATTCACATGACTTTTTAAGCGCTTTCATGTACAATAATCCTTGTGAAAAATACTTATAGAAGGAGTTATCTGAATGTGGGTTAAATTCATTTTTGCCTTGATCCCGATCGTCTGGCTGATCATCTCTCTGACAGCCTTGAAGATGCCTGCGGCCAAGGCAGCCGTTATTTCTCTTATCCTGGCAATCATTTTGGCCATTACTGCCTTCCAGTTGCCAGTCGTTGACACTTTGACCGGGACCTTGGAAGGGATCCTGGGCGGCCTGTTCCCGATTGTCTACATCATCGTGGCCGCCATGTTCACCTCCAAGGTAACTTTTAAATCCGGCGCCATGCAAAAAATCCAGGACATGCTCTGTGGTCTGACGACCGACAAGCGGGTCCTGGTCCTTTTGATCGCCTGGGGCTTCGGGGGCTTCCTGGAAGCCATTGCCGGCTTCGGGACTGCTGTTGCCATCCCGGCCAGCATCTTGATGACCTTCGGGATCAACCCGATTGAAGCTTCCGTTATCTGCCTGGTGGCAAACACCACCCCAACTGCCTTCGGGGCGGTCGGCCTGCCAGTCATCACCTTGGCCCAGACTGCCGGCCTGGACGTGATGAACACGGCCTTCGTGGTATCTCTGCAGCTGAGCGTTTTGATCCTGGTCATCCCTTACATCTTGGTTGGCCTGGTCGGCGGGGGCGTCAAGACTATCAAGGGGGTAGGCTTCATTACCTTCATGTCTGGTCTGGCTTTTGCCTTGCCGCAAATCTTAGTGGCTAAGTACGTTGGGGCGGAATTGCCAGCCATCGCTGGTTCCATCGTCTGCATCCTGGTTACGGCCCTCTTGGCCAAGCGGCACAAGGACGTGCCGGAATACTCCGCTTCTACCGGGGACATTGCCAAGCACTCAGCTGGTGAACTGCTGCAAGCCTGCGCGCCATTCATCTTAGTTTTCGTCTTCGTTTTGGCCGCTTCATCCTTGTTCCCAGCCGTTAACAGCCTGCTCAACTCCGCGACTTTGAAGTTCCAGGTTTACACTGGAAAAAATGCTGGTCAGTTCAGCCTCAACTGGCTGTCTTCACCAGGGACCTTGATCTTGGTGGCTACCTTCATCGGGGCCATGATCCAGGGCTTGAGCGTTAAGGAAACTTTTGGCATCCTCTGGGACCTGATTAAGGGGATCGGCAAGACGGCGGTGACTATTTCCGCTATCGTGGCCCTGGCTAAGGTTATGGGCTATACCGGCATGACCAGTGCCATCGCGGTTGTTTTGGTCAAGGTCATGGGTCCGGTTTACCCATTGATCGCGCCAATCATCGGTGCCCTGGGTACTTTCGTGACCGGGTCAGACACCAGTTCCAACATCCTTTTCGCCAAATTGCAGGCTTCAGCTGCCCAAAGCCTGGGCGTGAGTCAGACTTGGGTCGTGGCCAACAACATGGTCGGGGCTACTGCCGGGAAGATGATTTCCCCGCAATCCATCACGGTTGCGTCTACCGCTATCGGCCAGGAAGGCAGCGAAGGCACGATTTTGAAGCAGGCCTTCAAGTGGTGCGGGATCTACACCGCCATCATCTGTATCTTCCTGTACCTGGTCGGCTTGGCTACAGGTCAATTGCACTTCTAGTACTTCTAATTTTTTGAGCAGATTCTAAAAAGTAAAAGATTGGCCCAAAAGTAAGCGGTTAAATGCTATGATAATCCTTGTAAGTTAACAGTAATTGATAGTAATTTTTTAATGATTGAGGAGATTTCCATGACACATTACATCAAGGGCTTCCCGCAAAGCGAAGCAGATGAAGACTTAAAATTTGTTAACGTTGATGAGCTTGAAGAAAAGGCCAAGGAAGTAATGCCGGAAGGGGCTTACTACTACGTAGCCTCAGGTTCAGAATATGAATGGACTTGGAGAAACAACACTACTGCCTTCAACCACTACCAGATTGTTCCCCGGGCCTTGACCGGGATGGACAACCCGTCAACTGAAACTGAATTCCTGGGCATGAAGCTGAAGACGCCGATCATGATCTCACCAATCGCTTGTCATGGGATCTCCCACGCTGACGCTGAAGTTGCTACCCAAAAGGGGGCAGCTTTGGCTGGGGCCATGTTTACTTCCAGCACTTACGGCAACAAGCCGGTTGAAGAAATCGCTGCCGCTGCGCCAGATGCTCCGCGGATGTTCCAGCTTTACCTTTCAAAGAACTGGGACTTCAACAAGATGGTCTTTGACGCGATAAACGCTGCTGGCTACAAGGCAATCCTGTTGACGGTTGACGCTTTGGTATCAGGCTACCGGGAAGCCAACCTGCGGACCAACTTTGCCTTCCCGGTACCGCTGGACTTCTTCACCCGTTTCCAAGGCGCCAAGGGCGAAGGGCAAACGGTTGCGCAAATGTACGCTTCCAGCGCCCAGAACATCGGTCCGGATGACATCAAGCGGATCAAGGAAATGTCCGGCTTGCCAGTCATCGTTAAGGGTGTCAACTGTGCTGAAGACGTTGAAGTTGCTTTGACTGCCGGCGCAGACGGCGTTTACGTGACTAACCACGGTGGCCGGGAAATCGACGGTGCTCCTGCAACTATTGACGTATTGCCAGAAGTTGTTGAAGCAGTCAACGGCCGCTGCCCGGTTATCTTCGACGGTGGTGTCCGCCGGGGCTCCCATGTCTTCAAGGCTTTGGCTTTAGGGGCTGACCTAGTTGGTATTGGCCGTCCTTACCTTTACGGCCTGGCTTTGGGTGGCCCGCACGGGGTTGCTTCAGTCATCAACGAATTGAACGATGAATTGAAGATCGACATGCAACTGACTGGCTGCAAGACGATTGAAGACGTTAAGCACGCCCGCTTGACTGACTTCCAGTACGCTGGCGACACTAAGTCATCCAGCACTGACCCGCGGGTGCGCAAGCCATACCCAGTTACCGCGGTCAACCAAATCAAGTCTGAACCAGACGCGGCTACTGGTGCTTCACACCACTAAGATTGAACATGTGTCAAGTTTAATAGCAAAAAACGAAGCTACTCACTTTGAGCAGCTTCGTTTTCTTTTCTACAATTTTTTGATTAAGTCAGTAAATTCGTCCAGTCTTTCCGCAAAGACCTTGAAGGCATCTTCCAGGTAGTCGGACTTGGTCATGTCGACGCCGGCCTTCTGCATGATGTTGATCGGGTAGTCGCTGGAGCCGGACTTAAGGAAGTCCAGGTACTTCTCCTTGTCTTCCTGGCTGCCGTAAGTAATCTTGTTAGCCAGGGCAGTCGCCGCGGCAAAGCCGGTCGCGTACTGGTAGACGTAGAAGTTGTAATAGAAGTGAGGAATCCGGGCCCATTCCAGGTCGATGTCGCTGCCCAGGCTGATCGCCGGGCCGTAGTACTGCTTGTTGAGCCGGTCGTAGAAGCCGCACAGGTAGTCAGCCGTCAAGGCTTCACCCGCCTGGTCGCTTTCATGAATGAACTTCTCGAATTCCGCGAACTGGGTCTGCCGGTAGACCGTTCCCTTAAAGGAGCTCAAGTAGTAGTTGAGCAAGAAGGCCCGGGTCTTTGGATCCGTCACCCGATCCAGGAAGTAGTTGGTCAGCAGGTTTTCATTGGTCGTTGAGGCAATTTCCGCGACAAAGATCGGATAGTCCCCGTACACGTATGGCTGGTTTTCCCGGGTGTACATGCTGTGGACTGAGTGGCCGGTCTCGTGGACCAGGGTGTAGAGGGAATCCAGGTCCCCTTGCCAGTTCAAGAGCTCATAGGCGTCGGTGTCATAAGCCCCGCCGGAGTAGGCCCCGCTTTGCTTGTGCATGTTAGCCACGTGGTCGATGCAGCGGTTATTGAAGAGGTAGTCGACGTGTTTGACATAGTCCTCGCCCAAAACCTGCAGGGCCTCTCTGGCCTGGGCCTTGGCTTCAGCGAAAGTGTAGCTGAGGCTTGGCTTGCCCGTGATCGGCACGTACATGTCCCACATTTGCAGGTCGCCCTTCAGGTCCAGGATCTCTTCGCGCAAGTTGACATAGCGGTGGAGGAGGTCCAGGTGCTTGTGGACGCTAGTCAAAAGCTGGTTGTAGACGTCGACAGGGATGTTGTTTTCTGACAGAGCCGCGGCTAAGGCGTCCTGGTAGTGGTGGGTCTGGGCATCAAAGTTGTGGGCCTTGACATTGCCGGCCAAGGTTGAGGCAAAAGTTGACGCGAACTGGCCGTAGACAGCGTAAAGGGCGTCAAAGGCGTCCTCTCTGACTTCCCGGTTCTGGGACTGGATCAAGATGTCGTAGTTGGCTTCCGTCAGTTCCACTGCTTCCCCGTCTTCATCTTCAATGTAAGGGAATTGCAAATCGGAGTTGGTCAAGACGTTGAAGGTGTTGGCCGAAGCTGACAGGGCATCCCCGGCCGCCGATACCAGCTTCTCCTCTTCAGCTGGCAAAACGTGCTCTTCCTGCTTGACGATTTGTTCCAAATAGTGCCGGTAGTTTTCCAGTCTTGGCTCTTCCTTGAAAAAGGCGTCCAAGCCCTCTTTCCCCAAGGCTAAAACAGCCGGCTGAATGAAGGCAACAGCCGCCTGGTATTCAGCGGCCAGGCTCTGGGCGCGGGAATTGAGGGCCAGCTTCTTCTGGTTGCTGGTGTCGACGTCGCTGGCCATGCTGGCATAGACGTAGATCTTGGACAGGCGGCGGTCAACGGCAAAAATCTGGGTCAAGCGGTCATAGAGGACGGCCGCGCTCTCCGTAAAGCCGTCTTCCAAGGCCGGCAGGGCCTTGACTTCCTGTTTGACAGCTTTAAAGGCGGCCTCCCAGTCCGCCTCAGTCTTGAAGATCCGGGTCAAGTCCCAGGTCTGTTCTTTGGGAACCTCACTGCGATAAGGGATTTCCATACGATACCTCTTCTTTTTCTCATTTCTTTTAGTGCGTTTACGATACTTGATATTCTACTATCAAAGCGGCTTTTTGCCAAAAAAATAAGATAGTCTAAATATTACCACGCCTGGTTTATTAAATGCCTTTTTCATGCGAAAATAAATAATAGCAAATTACTAAAGGGGGTTAGTCCATGGAAGAGCAACACAGCAGAAGACAACAGAAAATTTTTCGTAATGTGACTCTTGTCCAGGCTGGCCTTTTGAAAAAGTCCCGCCGCCCTTTGCCGACCATCATTGGCCTCTTGGTGACCTTTGCCGTCATGATCGCGGCGACCTGGGGGGCGCATGCCTACTTCTCCCTGCATTCAGCCTTGGTGAGCATGAACGGCAATAACGGCAGCACGGCGACCAGTGCCCGGATCGCGGCCAAGAAGCCGATCTCGATTCTGGTTTTAGGGGTCGACCAGGGGCTTGAGGGGAGAAATGACAAGGGGAACTCGGACACCATCATCCTGGTGACCGTCAACCCAACGACCAAGAAAGCGACCATGACTTCGATTCCCCGGGATACCTTGACGGAAATTCTGGGTGAAACGAGCAGCACTAGCTACTACATGTTCAAGGTCAACTCGGCCTACCAGTTTGGAGGCAGCAGCGGGTCGGTCAAGACGGTTTCGGCCATGCTCAACGTGCCGATCAACTATTATGTGGAAGTTAACATGAAGGCCTTGAAGGGCTTGGTCAACGTTTTAGGCGGGGTTGACGTCAACGTGCCGTTCAGCTTCAGCTATGACTGGTGTGACTTTAAGAAGGGCAAGCAGCACCTGGATGGCCGCCATGCCATCGCTTATGCCCGGATGCGCTATGACGACCCCCGGGGGGACTACGGCCGGCAGCTGCGGCAGCGGCAGATCATCCAGGCTGTGGTCAAGAAGGGCTTGTCCGTCAACGGTTTAGCTAACTACCAGAAGCTGCTCAAGGTTTTTGCCAAGTACGTCAAGACCAATTTGACTTTTGGCGACATGACCAGCCTGGCCATCAACTACAGAGGCGCGGCCAGCAACATTTCCAGCGGCTACATCCAGGGCCACGACGCGACGATTTCCGGAACCAGCTTCCAGATAGCGTCAACTGAAGAATTGCAGAAGTGGTCCAACAAGCTGAGAAAGAGCCTGGGCCTGTCCACGCAGACTTTGACCAACCAGGAAACCCGGCAGAACAGTCTGAACGAGACCTATAACGGGGTCGACTTCTCCAGCAATGAGACCATCACCAACTACACGATTTATGAAGCCAACTCAATTACGCCAAGAAGCAGTGATTCTTGGTAGTGCTGACAATCATGCCTCTAGCTTAGCTAGGGGTATTTTTTCCCTTTCAGCAATAATTTTCCTACTATCCAGGGGGCAAAATACGTTAAGATAGTTGATAGAATTAGGAGGAATTTTCGTGAAAAAACGCTATTATCCATACATCTACGGCGGGATTGCCGGCGTAATGACTTTCATCGCCATGTTCTACATCTGCCGGCACTCTTTCGCCTTAACCAATACCCAGTCCCTGGTCTGGGGCATCATCGGCGCCATCCTGGTCTTCGTGAGCTCGTCTTACACCGAATACGCGATTGCCGAAATCCAGCGGATCTCTGACAAGTACCACCTGGATGAGGAATTCCTCTCCGGCTTAACCAAGCTCAGTCCCAGCTACTTCCGGGTGGCTGACGACCACCTGCACTTGACCGCCCCGCGCTATCTCTGGCCGCGGATCCTCAAGACCCTGCAGAAGTACGACCATGAGCGCAAGCAGGCGGAAAACTTTCACCTGTAAGAAAGGAAAAAATTTTGAGTTTACTGACCGTCAGCGGCTTGACCCAGGGCTTTGCGGAAAAGACCCTCTATGAAGACGCCAATTTCGTTTTAAACAAGGAAGACCACATGGGGGTCACCGGCCAAAACGGGGTCGGCAAGTCCACCTTGATCAAAATCCTGACCGGGGAAATCCTCCCCGATGAAGGGTCAGTCAAGTGGCAAAACAAGCTCTCCGTCGGCTACCTGGACCAGTACGCCAAACTGACGCCCGGTCTGACCATGCGGGACTTTTTAAAAACTGCCTTTGACCGGCTCTACCAAGATGAAGCCCGGTTGAACCAGCTTTACATCGATTACAGCGAAAGCGGCGATGAGTCCCTTTTAACTAAAGCCGGGCGCCTGCAGACCTACCTGGAAGAAAACAACTTCTACGACCTGGACACAGAAATCGACCGGGTGGCCAGCGGCTTAGGTCTGGCTGAACTGGGCTTTGACCGGGACGTCTCCCAGCTTTCCGGGGGCCAGCGGTCCAAGCTGATCCTGGCCAAGCTCCTCTTAGAGCAGCCTCAAGTCCTGGTCCTGGACGAACCAACCAACTACTTAGACGTCGGCCACATCGACTGGCTGGTCGACTACTTGAATGATTTTACCGGCGCTTTTATCGTTGTCAGCCACGACTACGACTTTTTAGGCCGGATAACCAACTGTATTATCGACATCGACTTCGGGACCATCACCCGCTATACCGGTACATTAAAGCAAGCCATGCGGCAAAAGGAATCCAACCGGCAGACTTATATGAAGGCCTATGCCAACCAGCAGCGGCAGATCACCAAGACTGAAGCCTATATCAGAAAAAATAAAGCCGGCACCCGGGCCAAAAGTGCCCGGTCCCGGCAAAAGCAGCTGGACAGAATGGAAATTCTGACCCCTCCGCAAAACGGCAAGAAGGCCAAATTTGACTTTCCATACGTGGAAACGGCCTCTAACTTGCTTTTGCAGACGCAGGACCTGGTGATCGGCTACGACCAGGCTTTGGTTAAGGAAGCCTTCAACTTCTCCGTTGGCAATGGGGAAAAGGTCGCCATCACCGGTTTTAACGGGATCGGCAAGACCACCCTGCTGAAGACCCTCTTGGGGCAGATTCCGCCGATCTATGGGGGCTTTGACCTGTCGGCTACGGCTAAGCTGGCCTACTTCAAGCAGGACTTGACCTGGCCCAACCAGAATATGACGCCTCTGCAGTACTTAGAGAGTGAATTTGACCAGAAGAAGCCCAAGGAATTGCGGCAGGCTTTAGCCCGGATGGGGCTGACCGCCCAATTGGTCATGAGTCCACTTAGGGAACTGTCCGGGGGCGAGCAGGAGAAGGTGAAGCTGGCTGAGATGCAGTTTGAGCCGGCCAACCTGCTTTTCCTTGACGAACCGACCAACCACCTGGACAATGAAACTAAGGACAGCCTGCGGAAGGCCATCGTCAACTTCCCGGGCGGGGTCATCATCGTCAGTCACGAACGGGACTTTTTCAGAGGTGACTGGGTCGACAAGGTCGTCGATATTGAAGCCATGAATAATTGATTTAGCTGCCTTTAGGCAGGCTCGCGGTGAAAAAAATGAGCACAGACGCGTACATGAAAAGAGTCGTTCATACTTGTTTGAAGGCTGGCCGCCTCATGCTGGCCGGCGGTAGCGAAATGTACCGGGTGGAGGACACCATGCGCCGGATCGCTGTCAACGCCGGCATCAAGGAGGTCAATGTTTTTGCCATGCCAACCGGCCTCTTCGTCAGCCTGGATGATGGGGAATGCAGCACGGTGACGGAACTGGAAACCGTAAAGAAGCGGGCCATCAACCTGGAACTGGTCGACCAGGTCAATGAATTCTCCCGGGAATTCGCCGACAAGCGGATTGACCTGGAGGAGCTGGAAGAGAAGCTGCGGGAAATCGAGGAGAACACCCCGACTTTTCCTTTATGGCTGCAGGTCATCGGGGCCGGGATCTTGAGTGCCACCTTGATGGTTCTCTTTTTGGATGTCTATGACTGGGTCGACTTCCCGGTTGCCGGGCTGGTCGGGGCCAGCGGCTATTTGATGGACTCCTGGCTTAAGGGCCACACCAAGGTCCGCTTCCTGGCGGAAATGATCGCGGCCATGGAGATGGGGCTACTCACCATTATCATTAATAGGATTTTTCCGGCCTGCAATGTAAACAATATTTTGACTGGGGCCTTGATGACTCTGGTGCCCGGCCTGGCCTTGACCAACGCCTTGAGAGACTTGTTTATGGGCGACTGGGTGTCAGGGATCGTGCGCATGTGTGAGGCGGCGATGACGGCGATTGCCCTGGGCGGCGGCGTCGGGATCGTGATTAGATTTTTAGGAGCTTAGTCATGCTGGGGATGCAGGTTAGTTTCAACATCTGGGACGTCTTGATCAACTTGATCTTTTCATACATTGCCACGGTGGGCTTTGCCTTGACGGTGAATATTCCCCACCGGGTGATTCACTGGAGCGGGATCTGCGGTTGCGCGGGCTGGATGGTCTACTGGCTGGTGACGGAGGCTTCTGGCGGGCGGATGATTTCCAACACCCTGGGGGCCTTTGCCGTGGGCTTGGTCGCGGTGGTTTTGGCTAAGTGGAAAAAGTGTCCCGTCACCCTTTTCAGCGTACCGGGCCGGGTGCCGCTGGTGCCGGGAGCGCCGGCTTATATGGTGGTCAGACGGCTGATTGATGGCAAGTATATTGCTGCCCAGCAGATGATGATGCGGGTGGCTATCGTGACTGTGTCGATCGCTTTGGGCTTCTTGCTGTCAACCCTGTTCCAGGAAGCTTGGAACAAGTACATCAAGCGGCTCAAGCTGCGGGAGAAGTTGAAAAAGTAGCTTTACAAGGCCTGGGAAAGAGCGTATAATATACTATCGACGAGTCGAGGAAAACGCAAAGGTGCGTATTTTAAGATAGAGGGCATCAGGCCTTTGGCCAGACGCGGGAAGCGTCGATGCTGACACACCCTTGATGTGAACGAGAAGGAGTCACATTTGCCGTTTGGCAAGTGCCTTGAGTTGAGAAAGCCGCTAGAAGCAAGTATGCTTCTGGCGGCTTTTTTGTCATTTCACGCTATAATTGCTTTCCTCTTGCCCAATCGAATCAGAAACGGTGACCTCCCAGCCCATCCCGCTCCGGCGGACCGTGACTTCCTTGTAATAAGGGAGGTTAGCGTCGCCCTTGTCTATCTTCTTGCCAGCTTTTGCAAAAAGATCCTGGTTCTGTTTAACTGTCCGCTTGGTTGAGAAGCTGCTGACATAGGTGGTCCCCATGCCAAAATGGCTGTCAGCCTTGACCTGATTCAAGTAGTAGATGTCGCTGTAGCCATGCTGGGGCAGGGTCTTGTTCAGAACTTCAGTTACCACGCCTTCTTGGGTCGATTTGTAGATCTCGTTAGCCGTAAACAATACGGAGAAGAGGACAAAGAGCCAGATTGGCGAGGTCAGAATTAGGGTGATGATCTTGTGCTCATGGTAGAGCTGCTTGCTTGCCTTCATTTTTTCTTCCTCCACTAATTATTAATAGGTACCTACTTTGTATGGACGATACTTAGAGGTAAAGGTATTTACAAGTGCGCCTGGGAAAATGTAAGTTAAACCAGCTGTGGAAGTTTGGATAACATTTTTGTTGCCAGACCCATGGTAGAAAGCTTGCCACACCATCCGTGAACAATAATTAGGATTAAAACCAGATGTTCCCTGGATAATTTGATAATCCTTGTTGTACAAGGTAGTTACTTCATCATCTGTTGCAGCATAGGCCTTTCCGCTGAGAACGGCAATGCCTAATATAGACAATGCTAAAAATGTTAGGTACTTAATATGCTTCATTTTTTATCCTCCAATACAAAGCATTAATGTTACCGTATTCATTCTATATTTTACAAGTATTTTGTAAATGCAACACTTTGGATGATATTCTTAAACTATTTTTATATTATTTTATGCGTCTAATAATAGCTACGTATACTATAACTTGGAGGATTTTATTTCGGCAAAAAAGCACGTGAAAGATTCACGTGCTAGAGAGATTATTCATTTGACCCTTCCAGCGGCCCTTCCTGGGCGATCGCGTCGTCCTTAGTCGATTCGGTCGTGCCATGCGCGTGCTTTACCGGAGCGTACAGGCTGAAGCATTTCATTGGCTCGTCACCAGCATTGGTCACGTTGTGCCAAGTGTTGTCTGGAATGAAGACAGCTTCACCAGCGTGAACGATCTTGTCCACGGTCAAGTTGTCTTTCTCCTTACCCAGCTGCACTCGGCCAGTCCCGCTGACGAGATCGATGAACTGGTCGTTGTCGTGGTAGATCTCAAGCCCGATGTCGCCGCCGCCAGCAGGGATGCACATCAGGGTTACCTGGAAGTGATCTCCCGTCCACAAAGTTTCACGATACTTCTCATTCTCTAAGGCGGCCTGCTTTAAGTCCAAAGCACATGGATCAGGTCCGTAGTCCTTCAAATCAAACATGACAATCACCTTTCCGTAAAATAAAATGTAATCGCTATTAACTTGTTGATACGATATGTTTAACACATTTCTCCGCTTTTCGACAAAACCTTAAACGATCTCTTCTGGCCAGAATAGCTGGCTAATAATTCAGCTATAGCCGAAGATTTTTTCACTGAGATCGCATATAGTTAGAGAATTTTGAGTCAAATTAGTCCATACTGTTGCTTTTGACAGAATAAATCAATTCTTTACCTTTTGTTCGTATCCGGTTCGGTAAGACGTGATATAATAATTCTTAGAGGTACGAGAATGTAGAAGAACTTAAAATCATAGAAATAATCCAAAGACAGTCAGTGATCTATATTACTTTTCGAACAAGTAACACTAAGGCCAGTGGATGAATTATTAGGAAAGGAGGTAAAACGAAAATGGTCCAAGCGAAAAGAAAGAAAAAACAAAAGACAATTCCGGGAAATAGTGAACTCATTGACCAATTGGCCAGTGAGTATTACATCAAGGCTACTCCAGAGCTTGACCGTGCGGCAGAAATTGCTCATAAGATTTATAACGCCGCTTTGTATCAGCTCAGACAAGCTCTTTTCAAAAGAAAAGGATCGATTTATTATGAGGGCTTGGACAGGATCTTCAAAAATAAAAGAAATGCCAATGAGCTTATGCTTTATGGTCAGATGCCCACTGTTCAATGTGCTCAACAGACGCTTAAAGAAGTAGCCGCGGTTTGGAAGGCCTGGTTCTGTGCCTTGCAATCTTACAAAATAGCACCACAGAAATTTACCGGCAGGCCGAGAATTCCACGTTACTTGAAGAAAAGCAGACGTCATACCTTTTACGTGACACCACAAAACGCGAGAGTCAAAGAAGTGAAAAGTGCTGATTGCAAAGATGTCGTAGCGCGGTATCTGATTATTCATTCTTTGGGGCTTAGCATCAAGCTTGCAGATGGCATAAAAAAGATCAATCGCATCGCAATTAAGCCACTGTCAAATGGTTATAAACTCACAATAGCCTACACTCCAGCTGCAAACCAGAAACCGTATCTGCCAGACAACGGCCGCTATATTGGTATCGATCCAGGTGTAGATAATGCATTTGCCTGCGTCTCAAATACGGGCGATAAGGCCTTACTCATTAATGGCCGTGCAATCAAGTCTGTCAATCAGTACTACAACAAGCGCATGGCGAAATTGAAGAGCCTTCAAGCTCAATACCACCAGCTCGAAAGCATCATCAATACCAAGCAAGGCCCAAAGGCGGTATACGGCCAGACCAAATCCATGCAGCGCCTAACCGATTGGCGCAATGCCAAGATTCGTCAATTTGCCCACAAGGCATCCAAGCGCATAGTAGATTACGCGCTAAGCTGTGGAGCAAATACTATTGTGATTGGCAAGAACAAGACATGGAAACGGTCAGTAAATATGGGCAAGAAAAACAATCAGAACTTTATTGGCTTGCCTCACCAGCAGATGATCAATATGATCCGCTACAAGGCCAATATGGTCGGTATCACGGTTATCTGCACAAATGAATCGTATACAAGTCAGACTAGTGCTCTTGACGGCGAAAAGCCGTGCTGGAACAATGGCAATAAGAGCAGAAAAAAGCAAGGGCTGAGCCCAGCCAATCGGCGCATTCACCGCGGCATGTTTAGAAGCAACAAGGGTTTGTTGGTCAATGCGGACATCAACGGTGCAATGCAAATAGTAAGAAAAGTATTCCCGAACGTCTCATTTGCGAACGGGATAGTGGATGCTGTGTTGCATCCAGCCAAATGGTCTCCTCTCATTTGAGGAGCCACTTGGCAAACGAGTAATATTTGTGTCTGTGTATAGAACTTCGGTTGACGGACTGTAAAGTTGTCCTCTAGTTTGCTTGATCTGACCTAACATAGATCAAGGGAGCATTTGTAATGCTCAAGCATTGCATGAAAAAGGTTGGTCTAGATATTAAGGCTGTTAAAACAGACACTTGGCTAAATTATGTCAAATGACACAATTTGACCGAATTTTCTCTTACATGGTAAAATAGCAGAGTAATAGAGAACTTGCCGCGCGGCAGGCTCTATTTCCTGGAGCGGCGGTGTTTTCCCCATGTTATCGCCGCCCCGGAGGTTATAAATCAGTCGAGTGCTGGTGACAACCTACATTTCCTATTAATCCTAATGAGAACCGGCCCCCTGGCCGGCTCTTTTTTTCGCTTGCACCAGGGGCGTTTTTTGGTTAATGTAGATACAGACATAAATGGACGGTGAGAGAAAAAATGCAGATCAACCTGAAAGACTTAACTAAAGCAATCGAAGAACAGACCTACCTGTCTGACATGGAGACCATCAAGTATTCCGAAGTCTCCTGGAGCAAGAAGAAGCTGCGTGAACACGCCTTGACCATGGTCCAGGAAGTGGCCACGGCCTTGAATAAAGACCGGCTCATGCAGGTCCAGCTGGTTTTGGAAGGGAAGAACCCTATCACTTTTGCCCTGGAAACCAACATCATCAACCTGCCCCTGGCCAACTACAAGAAGCTGATCAACTTCTTTGACGAAGAAGAAGCCCAGCCGGTCAAGGTCTACTTTGAAACGGCCAGCGAATACCTGAACGCTTCCCACTTCCGGATCGACCTCTTCATGGATGGCGACGAATTAGTAGCCGATGTTGAAGGGGCAGCCGACCGCCTGGCTGACGCCATGAGCGAGAAGATCAAGCAGGTCAAGGAAGGCGAAGCAGCCGCCAATGAAGCTGCCAAAGAAGCCAAGGCCAAGACGAAGAAAGAGGCATAATTATGTGGAGCTGGAACGTACTGGGGGTGGCCCTCTGGGTGGGAGTCATCGTTTACCTGGTCTTTATCGTGCAAAATATCCGGCGCCGGCGGCTGAAGATGATCATCCAGCGCCGGCATAAATTTGAATGGGGCAACTCCCTGATCAGCCTGCTGGAAGTCGCCAGCTTCTGCCTTTTGGCCGGCTGGCTCTTAGCTGTCAGCCTCTTTGACGACCCGAACTTGACGGATACTTCCCGGATTACTTCATCCGTGACCTACAAGCCCCTGGTCCTGCAGCCTAGCGCCAGCCAGAGCTACTATGTCCAGGTCAGGTCCACCAAGAACCGGGATTTGAGCCAGCAGTATATTTTTTACCTAAAGGGGAAAAAGTATACCGTGCCCAGCTACCTGGCTACGGTCTCTTATGAAAAGGATCCGATCAACGTGACGGTCTCGGCTCTGCCATTCAGCCGCAAGGAGCTAAAGAAGGAAGATTCCCGCTACCAGCAGGCCTACGTGGCTATCTACACGGCCAAGTACAAGAACACCGCGGCTAACGGGATCGGCCTCCATGTTGGCCACCAGGCCAAGCGCTTCTACCTGATCCGGGTGCCGGACAGTTCCTTTATTGACAAGGAAAGCAAGTAAGAATTAAACAAAGTAAAAATCGCCTTCTAATTAAAGAAGACGATTTTTTCTTACTTTTTCTCAAATCTGACGATTCGGAGTCCTCTGCTTCGGCCTTTTTCTTCCTTGATGTAAGCCAGGAGGCCGCCGTCGAGGAAGGCTAAAAGCAGGTTAGAGGTCGGGAAGTCCAGGACATTGCCCGACATGTAGCTGGCCCCCAGTAGCAGGGCGCTAGCGATCAAGAGGCTGGTTAAGTAAAAGGTCCGGCAGGCTTTTTCCTTCAGCCACTCAAAGGCCCCATAGAGGATGATGGCCGGGTAAAAGGCTAGGTAAAGGAAGGCGCCGACTAGCCCCAGAGAGTAGTACTGGGCCGTGAAGTCCCGCTCCAGGTTGAAGATGTTGGTCTGCCGCATATAACCGATCCCCAGCCACTTGTCCAAAGGATCATTGTCATACTTGACCACTTGCTTAAGCATGGCCTCTTCGACCTTGCGGTTGGCTAAACGGACGCTGGCCGGCTCTTTAAGCAGGTTGATCCAGAACTGCGGGTCGTACTTATATGGGTAGGACTTGGTAATGAAGCGCTTGTTTAAGGCGTACTTCTGGTAATATTTGGCCAAAAAGTCCTTCTCAAACTCTTTCAGCTTGTCCGGGTCATTCTTGTACTTGGCCAGGCCCGCCTTTAAGAGCGCGTTTTCTTGGTCGATCTTGGAGTCATGGCTGTTTGCCCAGTAGATCTCGTACTTGTAGCGCTGGACAGCCGGGGAGACCTGCCAGCAGACCCCGGTGATCCCGGCTAAGGCCAAAAGGGTGACCAGGCCGCCTTTAGAAAACTTGACGTTTTTCAAGCAAAACAGGTGGACCAGCCAGGCAATCAAGCTGACGGCCAGGCTTCCGGCTAAGCCGTAGAGAGCGACCTTAGTGCCGACTTCCAGCATAGCCAAAGTCTGGCTGAGGGCCAAAAGGCCGGTCTTCCAGGAGAAGCGCTCAAGAAGCAGATAGAAGACGACCGGGGCCAGCATCAAGAGGATGGCGCTCAAGGTGTTGGTAAAGTAGAAGAAACCCTTGGAGGCACTGTGGGAGTAGCCATAAAGCGGCCCCATGAACCAGGTGAAGATGTTGCCGGAGATTACCCCAGTTTCGTAGGACTTCAAAGAGACCACGAAGAGGTTGCTCAAGACGATCGTGCCGGTGAAGAGGCCGCTGACCCAGGCGAAGGCTTTTAACAAGAAGTCCTGACTGATTTCCTGCTTCTTGGTCACCCAGATCAAGGCCAGAGGCAGGAGCATTCTGAAGAGGTAAAAAATCTCCCCGAAATTCGAGTAGCCATAATCGTTCGGGCTGAGGCTCTTGAAGTTCTGCATGTGCCAGAGGTGGAAGATCCCGTAGAGGGTCAAGAGGGCCAGGTAGGCCCAGAGCCAGGCCGGGGGCAGCTGCTTTTGCCCCCAGACAAGCAGGCCCAGCAAGACGATGACACCGGCGATCCGGATGATGGTCGGGATGGTGAAGGGCAGGATGGTGGCCAGCTTCCCCCGGTAGAAGAAGTCCAAATCTAGGAAGGGCTGGAGGAGGATGAACCAGTAGAGCAGGCTTTTAGTTTTTTCTTTCATTAAAATGTAGCGTGCGGAAACCTTCGATTTCAATCGAGGGAGGAGCACGCCTTTCTCCTTTCTGATTGTTAGATATTCGGTAGTCTAGCCTCCTATATCACTAGTTTTTGTGGTATACTATTTTTAGTGAAGGGAGGCAAACCATGGATATTTCTTTGACTATTAAAGCTCACATCAAAGTTGCCAGTTCCGAAAATGCTAAATCACTGATAGACAGCATGGAAGCTTATAGACAAGGTTGTAATTTTGCATCTGAATACATTTTTGAGCATGACTTTGAACTCGGCCAAGCAAAGCTGAACAAAGCTGTCTACTCTGACTTACGACAAAAATTCAACCTCAGATCACAAATGGCTCAGTCTGTCTTGAAGACCGTTATCGCCAGATACAAGTCTGTTAAAACGCAGCTTGGTCAGAAGCCTTATAAATTTCACGACATCAATGCGCCGAAAGACAAGGGCTACTACACTGTCCAACGTGATCTTGACTGGCTTTGGGAGCCGATATTTTTCAAGCGTCCGCAATTGGATGAAGTAAGAGATCGGGATTATTCCTTCAAGCAGAATGGCAAGATCGTGTCTGTCAATACCCTTAACGGGCGGATTGAATGCGAAATTGCCATGCCAGGCTTTGAAAAATATCTGGATGACGAATGGACTTTTGGCACTGCCAAAATCCTTAGATCTGGCAAGCACTGGTTTATGCATATCAGCGCAACCAAGTCTTTTCCAGATTACGAGATTGAGCAGACTCGTCATGTAGTTGGGGTTGACAGAGGCCTTCGCCAGATCGTTACCTGCTATGACGAAAAAGGCAAAACTTTCTTCCACAACGGGAAGACGATTGCCAGAAAGCGTCAGCACTATAAAGAGCTGAGACGTCATCTGCAGATGACAAATACCAGAAACTCAAAGAGACGCATTCGCAAGATTGGTCAACGAGAGAACCGCTGGATGAGCGACTACAATCACTGCTTGTCTAAGACACTCGTCAACCACTACGGAGCTGATACTCTCTTTGTGCTTGAGGATCTTACTGACGTAACTTTTGATACGGTCTATAGCCGTAAGAAGGAAAATAGATATGAGCACCATTCCTGGTCTTTCTATGACCTGGAACAAAAGCTCAAGTACAAGGCACATCAGAATGGCAGCGAGGTTGTCGAGGTAGACGCTCACTATACCAGTCAGCGCTGTCCTAAGTGTGGGCAGATTTTGAAAGAAAATCGTGACCATGAGCTGCACATGTATATCTGTAACAGATGCGGCTACCGCTCTAATGACGACCGCATAGCCGCAATGAACATTCAAATGCTGGGAACGATGTACGTCAGCGGCGTGCCTAATCCGTCGTATCAGAGTCAGCATGATACGACAGATGCTAAGAAAGCCAAAGGCAAGAAAACAAAGAAACAAACAAATTAGAGCAGTGCGTAAACGTGCTGTTCTGCCGTAGTAGTCAGCCTGCGGGAGCATCTGAGGTTCGCCAAGGATGCTTGAGAAGCGACAGCGTAAGCCTTCGGGCTTGGCTATGGGAGAACTCCCCTCGGGGAGTTTGCTTGGACCACGCTAGCTAGTTGCAAACCTCCGACCTCGGTCGGGGGTAGTTGATGTTGTCAACTCGCTTTCTCTACTATCTTAACAAAAAACTCCGCGGGATGACCGCGGAGTTCTCTTACTTGCTCTTCTTGGCCGGAGCCTTCTTTTCCTTCTTGTCCTTGTCGTCAGCCTTCATGGTCGGGGCCATCTTTTCGATGGTCACGTTGTTGGTGGAGAGGGCCTTGGCCTTCTTGGCTGCCCGGGCCGGCTTCATGTTCTTGAAGTTGACGACCAGCTTGTAGTTGAGGTCGCTGACGGCAGCAGCATCAACGTCGTCAAAGGAAGTGATAGCCAGGAGGGCGGAGTTTTCATAGATCTTTTCCACCGTGCCTTGGAACTGCTTCTTCAGTTCTTCTTCTGACTTGGCGTTAACGACGGCACCTAATTCAACATCGGCTTTCTTCATGGCAATCTCCTTAATTCGCAAATGGTTAAAATTTCAACTAGGCTATGATATAGTATAGAGCGAAAATTTTCAAGTTAGGAGATCCTTTTTTGGCTAAAAAAATTATCTTGATTGCCGGTCCCAGCGGGGCGGGCAAGACGACTATATCTGAATACTTGACCGACCGCTACCAGATCCCCCGGGTGATTACCCATACCACCCGGCCAAAGCGGCCTGGGGAAAGCGGGTCAGCTTATTATTTTGAAGACGATGATTCTTTTGCCCAGCTGCACTTCTTTGAACATGTCAAATACGGGGACTACCAGTACGGGTCCAGTAAAGAAGGGTTGGAAAGAGCCTGGGCCAAGAACGACCTGGTCAGCTTGATCGTGGATATCAAGGGGGCCCGGTCCTACCTGGAAGCTTTAGGCGACCAGGTTTACTTCCTTTATGTGACTTGCAGCCTGGATACCTTGGCGCAAAGAATGGCTGACCGGGGTGATGCAAGTGACCAGATCAAGAAGCGGCTGACCGGCAGCGAGTTGAACGAATTGCCGGAAGATTTGGCAAAATACGCCCATGTCCTGGTCAATGACGACCTGCAAGCGACCTATGCCAGCTTGGACAGTTTGGTGAGAAAATTACAAAATTAAGCTTTTTCTCATAGATTGTAAAAAAGGCGTGACCTTTTTGAAACAGAATTGAAATATTTCTCCTGTAAAATGTTAAACATCAAGTTAAGAAAAGGAAGTAAATCATTTTGAAGTTCAAGAAGTCATTAGCCAAAGTAGTCGCAGCCGTATCCCTGGCCTTCGCCGGTTTCGTTGCCGTAAATACTGTTAACACTCAAAACAACACTGTCCAAGCTGCTTCTAAGACCAGCCAGCGCAACAAGGTCGTCTCCATGGCCAAGAAGCAAGTCGGCAAGCGTTACGTTTACGGGGCAACCGGTCCTAACGCCTTTGACTGCTCAGGCTTGACTTCATACGTCTACAGCCACGCCATCGGCAAGTACATCAGCCGGACTACTTACAGCCAAGTTTACCATGGCAAGACTGTTAAGGTTTCAACTGCCAGCTTGAAGAAGGGTGACCTCCTCTTCTGGGGTTCCAAGTCCTCCCCATACCACGTGGGCATCTACGTTGGGGGCGGCCAATACGTGCACGCCGCTACGCCAAGCCAGGGTGTCCGTAAGCAATACCTGAGCTCCTACTTCTGGCCATCAACTGCCAAGCGGGTTATCTAATTAGCAAACTCCAAAATGATCAAATCAGCGTCCTTGAGGCACCCGCCTCAGGGGCGTTTTTCTTTGCCTTTTTGGCCTGTAGATTAAAAGCAAAAGCTGGACTTTTAAGGGAAGAATTTACAGAAAACAAAGTCTGTCAGCCCTTACCTGGCCTGGAAAGGCGGGAGAAAATTAAATAGTTAAGAAGTTGAAGGAAAGGGTTGTAAATGAGAAGGGAATTAAATAAAATAGGGGGCAATTATTGAAAGAAATAAAGTGAAGTCCTAGAAAAGAAGGTATTCAAGATGAGAATTGCATGTTACGGCGTTAGGCCGCTTGAAAGAAGTTATTTTGAAAAACTGAACAAGTATGACTACGACTTGAAGCTCATTCCTGAATACTTGAACCGGGAAAACGTAGTACAAGCAGAAGACTGCGACGCCGTCCTGGTCCGGGGCAACTGCCTCTGTGACCGGACCAACCTGGAGCAGTTCAAGAACTACGGGATCTCCTGGGTCTTCACCCGGTCAGTCGGCGTGGACCACTTCGACCTGGAAGCCGCTAAGGACTTGGGCATCTCCGTTGCCCGGGTGCCAAACTACTCCCCATACGCGGTAGCCAACCTGGCCTTTACCCTGGGTTTGACTTTGTCAAGACACGTTGGTGAAGCTGCCCATCATGTCCATGAACAGGACTTTGGGATGCATCCAGACTACTTCGCTACGGAATTCAACCGTTTGAAGGTCGGCATCTACGGGGCCGGCAAGATCGGGGCGGTTGAAGGCAAGATGTGGCAGGCTCTGGGTGCTGAAGTTTATGCCTATGACCCATTCCCATCTGACTTCGCCAAGCAATACTGCACTTTTGTAAGTGAAGACGAACTGCTGGCAACTTGTGACATCGTTTCTGTTCACGTGCCATACTTCCCAGGCAAGAACGACAAGCTGATGAATGCTGAATTCATCGCTAAGATGAAGGAAGGGGCAGTCTTGGTCAACACGGCCCGGGGCGAACTGGCTGATGAAGCCGCCATCGCTGCCGCGGTCTCCAGCAACCATCTGTCTGGCTACGGCGCTGACGTGGTTTCCAATGAAAAGAAGATCATGGGCCACAGTTTTGACTGTGAAAGCGACGTGCCGGACCAGGAAGTCCAGTCCTTGATGGACCTTTACCCGCGGGTGCTCTTGACTCCGCACATGGGCTCCTTTACTGAACCAGCCCTGGAAGACATGATCTCCTTGTCATTTAACAATTTCCATAACATGGCCACTGAGGGGGCAGTTGATGCCCGCAATGAAGTCGTGGCTGCACCGGAAAGCTCCACTTCCGCATCTGAGAAGCTGCGGGCTTAATAAATTAAGGTTCTGGCTCTTTGCCAGGGCCTTTTTTTACGGAAAAATTGCAGGATGTTAAAAAACTGCAAAGGCTTATTAAAGAAACTGCAAACGGTCTGTAAAGTTCTTGTAACACTCATCGGCTATGATATAAGCATCGAGAAAAGAGAAAGAGAGTTACAACGTAATGAAGCAGTTTAAGCAGATCTTAGTAAAATTGACCTTAGCCCTGGCCCTGGTTGTGCCAATCGCCGTGCAGGCAAACAGCCACCAGGCCCAGGCAGCAAGCGTGACGACCAAGCGGAACAAGGTCGTCTCCCTGGCCAAGAAGCAAGTTGGCAAGCGCTATGTTTACGGCGCTACCGGTCCTTACAGCTTTGACTGCTCAGGCTTGACCCAGTACGTTTTCAAGAAGGCGATCAAGAAGTCCATTACCCGGACCACCTACACCCAGGTAAAGAGGGGCAAGACCGTTAGGGTTTCAACCGCCAGCTTGAAGAAGGGCGACCTGCTCTTCTGGGGCTCCAAGTCTTCCCCATACCACGTTGGGATTTACGTGGGCGGCGGCCAGTACGTGCACGCGGCTACTCCAAGCCAAGGTGTCCGCAAGCAGTACTTGAGCTCCTACTTCTGGCCATCAACCGCCAAGCGGGTTATCTAGTTTATCATTACCTGCTAAAATTACGATAATAACGATAAAAAAGAAGGTCAGCGCGGCAAAAAGCGCTGGCCTTTTTAAATTGGACTTAATTTTAATAATCTAGTATTCTTTTTGTAACATTCTTGTAACATTGGTAACTTATTATAGAACCTGCGTAAAACATCAGAATAGAAAAGGATATCAAGTTTTGAAGTTCAAGAGTTTATTAGTCAAAGTTTTAATGGCCCTGGCCCTGGTCGCACCTGTTGCCGCCAGCGCCCAAGCTCCGGCAGCCCAGGCAGCGACTGTTAACAAGCAGGTTGTGGTCAACTACGTATCTGGCTACAGCGTTAAGGCTTGGAAGAATTGCAAGGTTAAGCTTGGCGCGGCCAACGACACTGGCATCAGCTTCAAGCACGGGACTACTTTGACGGTGGTTGGCGAAGTTAAGTACAAGAAGCAAACCTGGTACAAGATCGCTGACAACGAATGGATTCTGGCTTTTTACACTTTGAGTCATAAAGCCTGGGCCAAGAAGGCAGCAGCTGCCAAGAAGGCCGCTGCCAAGGCAGCTAAGAAGGCTGCGGCAGCCAAGAAGGTATCTAAGAGCAAGCAGACCAAGCAAAACAAGGTTGTTGCTTTGGCCAAGGCCCAAGTGGGCAAGCCTTACGTTTGGGGCGCCACTGGTCCTTACAGCTTTGACTGCTCCGGCTTGACCAGCTACGTTTACAGCCGAGCCCTGGGCAAGTACATTACCCGGACCACTTACACGCAAGTGCACCAAGGCAAGACGGTTGCTGTTTCTACGGCAACTTTGAAGAAGGGGGACCTGCTTTTCTGGGGTTCCAAGTCTTCACCATACCACGTGGGGATTTACGTGGGCGGCGGCAAGTTTGTTCACGCGGCTACTCCAAGCCAGGGCGTGATCAAGCAGAGCCTGAGCTACTACTTCTGGCCATCAACTGCCAAGCGCTTGATTTAATTGAGAAATATCCTTTATATAGGACGCCAGTTGGCGTCCTCTTTCTTTTTCCTTTTGTTATTAAAAAACAACTGTATTTTTTCTGTAACCTTTCTGTAACACAACTTGCTTACGCTAGAAAAAGCGGATTCAATTTAGGAGAAAACAGTTATAATGAAGCGGAAATTCAGTTTAGTCCTTTTACTGCTGGCAGCTTGGCTGGGCGGGGCGCAGCCGGCCTACGCGGCAACGGACAGGCAGGACAGCAATATTACGATCGTGAAGAAGACCCGGGTAGCCTACAATAAGGGTATCTTGCAGTAGACGATTTCAATGT
>NZ_KV793131.1:0-13507 GCF_001808415.1 Lactobacillus sp. HMSC08B12
TACGGCAATAATAAGCTAGAATATTACGGCGCGGACCACGTTCAATATCGTAACCGGTATTATCAAGAAGGTAATAAATTCTATTACTTCGGTGGTAACGGTGACGCAATGGTCACCATCCGTGGGGCAATTGAAAACGGCAAGTTTAATATTTATGATATTCGGACAAACAAGCTTATTAAGAGCCTCGACGCTGGTACTTGGGAGAACTTGGCCTATTCGATGGATGCCAACTCCATTAACAATGTTGATGGCTACCTTAGCTACAGTGGTTGGTACCGACCAATTGGAACAAGCCAAGATGGTAAGACATGGTACAAGACCGGGGCTGGTGACTGGCGGCCAATCTTGATGTATGTATGGCCAAATAAGGATGTTCAGGCACAATTCATTAAGTATTTTGTTAATCATGGTTATGAGAATGCTAATTATGGATTAACAAAGGTATTGGTAGCAAATCTTAACAAGGGCACAGATGCAACAGTTCTTAACACGGCAGCACAAAATCTTCGTTACGTAATTGAACAAAGTATTGCTACTAATAAGGGAACGGGTAAGTTAGCAAATGACATTAATGGTTTTGCAGCTACTGTTCCTGAACTATCGGCTTCATCTGAATTATCAGTACAGAGCATACCAAATTATAAGCCTAATGAAAGCGGAACTGTAGATAACGATCAAGTAATCTTCGTTAATGACGCTGATAGTAAGTATCGCTTAATGAACCGTACGATCAATAACCAAACTGGTAATGATAATAGCGATAACAGTCCTGAGTTATTGGTTGGAAATGATATTGATAACTCTAATCCGGTGATACAAGCTGAGAACCTTAACTGGGAATACTTCTTGTTAAATTATGGTAAGCTGATGGGTTATAACCAGGATGGTAATTTTGACGGTTTCCGGGTTGATGCTGCTGATAATATTGATGCTGATGTGTTCGACCAGATGGGACAATTAATGAATGATATGTACCATATGAAGGGTAACCCGCAAAATGCTAATAATCACTTAAGCTATAACGAAGGATACCATTCAGGTGCTGCCCGGATGTTGAACAAGAAGGGTAATCCACAATTGTACATGGATTCTGGAGAATTCTATACTTTAGAGAAGGTCCTCGGACGTGCTAACAATCGTGATAATATTAGTGATTTGGTTACTAATAGTATTGTTAACCGACAAAATGACGTTACGGAAAATGAAGCTACTCCAAACTGGTCATTTGTCACTAACCATGATCAACGCAAGAACTTGATTAATAGGTTAATTATTAAAGACCATCCTGGCATAGCTTACATTATGGGATCAGCATATAAAGCAGAATATGCTAACCAAGCTTGGCAAGAGTTTTATGCTGATCAAAAGAAGACCGATAAGCAGTATGCTCAGTATAACGTTCCAGCACAATATGCAATTCTTCTAAGCAATAAAGATACTGTACCGCAGATTTACTATGGTGATCTTTACAACGAAACTGCACAATATATGCAGGAAAAGTCGATCTACTATGATGCAATTACGACGTTAATGAAGGCACAGAAACAATTTGTTAGCGGCGGACAAACAATGACCAAGCTTAGCGATAACTTAATTGCAAGCGTTCGTTACGGTAAGGGCGTTGCTAATGCTAATAGTGAGGGTACTGATAGTTTGAGTCGAACGAGTGGAATGGCAGTTATCGTTGGTAACAATCCACAAATGGCAGAGCAAACAATTTCTATTAATATGGGTCGTGCCCATGCTAATGAGCAGTATCGTAACTTGCTTGACACAACGGATAATGGTTTAACATATAATGCTGATGGTGCTGAAAATCCAGAGACCTTAACAACTGATGATAATGGTATTTTGAAGGTTACTGTTAAGGGATACAGCAATCCTTATGTAAGTGGATATCTTGGTGTGTGGGTCCCAGTTGTTTCTGGAAATCAGGATGTTACTACTAATGCCGCCACTGTTTCAGCAGATAGTAATAAGATCTTCGAATCTAATGCTGCACTTGATTCTCATATGATCTATGAAGACTTTAGTTTGTATCAACCTGAACCAACAAGTACAGAGAATCATGCATATAATATTATTGCCCAAAACGCTGCGCTCTTTAACAACCTGGGAATCACTGACTTCTGGATGGCCCCTGCTTACACACCGTTTAGTATGAGTCGCTATAACGAAGGTTATTCTATGACTGATCGCTATAACCTAGGGACTAATGCTAATCCAACCAAGTATGGAAGTGGTGAAGAATTAGCAAACGCGATTGCCGCTTTACATAGCGCTGGCTTAAAGGTTCAGGAAGATATTGTTATGAACCAGATGATTGGCTTTTCCGGTCAAGAAGCAGTAACGGTTACCAGAACTAACAATCGTGGAATTCAGATTTACGTCAATGGTAAGACATATGCTAATCAAATCTACTTTGCATACACAACCGGTGGTGGAAACGGACAGGAAACTTATGGTGGTAAGTATCTGTCAGAGTTACAGTCCAAGTATCCTGACTTGTTCACCACAAGGGCCATTTCTACCGGCGTAGCTCCTGATCCAACAACGCGGATTACGCAGTGGTCTGCAAAGTATCAAAACGGTACATCACTTCAAAATATTGGAATTGGTTTAGCTGTGAAATTACCTAATGGCGATTACGCTTACCTGAATGGTGGTAATAACGATAAGTTTAAGACGACCCTTCCAGAACAGATGGGATCGATTGGTTACTATGTTCAACATGAATTATAAAATCGGACTTTCCTGCCAAGGCAATCGTACGGACGATCGAGCAGGCGCCAAAAACTGCGAAAGCAAAGAAATCTGGTAAAAGCACGATTAAAGTCAACGCCTGCAGCGGTTATCTCAATTTCCCGACTTTAAATCTGACTTTGCCGGTAGCCAGCAAGTGGCGCTTCAGCCAGCTGGAAGTGTCCCCGGCAACTTATACGGGGACGGCAAAGGACCGGGACTGGACCGTGGCCGGGCACAATTTCGTGAACCATTTTGGCCGCTTGAACCAGCTGGAAGTCGGCGACAAGGTCTATTTTGAAGCCGCGGCCGGCCAGCGCTATGTCTACCAGGTCCAGAAAATGGAAGTCCTGCAGCCGACCGCCATCAGCAAGATGGTTCAAAGTAAGTACGATTTGAGCCTGTTCACTTGTACTTATGACGGGACGACTCGCTTTACAGTTAGATTTCGTTTATTACAAATCAAATAAGTTTTTTAAGAGCAATCCATTTTGGATTGCTTTTTCTTTAAAATTCGGGCAAACTGAAGTGGTTTGACTATGTTTTTATGCTGATTTGTAAGATAATAAGCTTAATCCTGTGTGAAATCGCTATATTGGAGATTGCAAGCTTTTGAAAAGAAATTAGGAAAAGAGTGTAACTGATGAACAAGGCCCATAAACGAATAGGAATGCTGCTGATTGCCATAATCGCGTGCTTGATGATCATTCCAGTCTTTGAGCCCCTGCCGGAGGTCGGCGGTAAAAGCAAGGTTCAGGAGCATCCCCCGAAGAAGGAGCAGGTTGCCAAGAAAGAAAATGACCGCCCTTACCCTGACCCGAGTGACATGCGTCCCATGACCGGCCACTACTACCTGTATTCCAGCGAAACCAAGCGCAAGTACCCTAACCTGCGTAAGTACAAGGATGTCTGGATTCGCGTCTCCATTTTGGGAGCCCGGGCCTATGTCATGTCTGGCAAGAAAGTCATCTACACCATGTACGCTTCCCCGGGCGCGATCAAGAAGAACGGTGAAAGCCGGACCCCAGTCGGCAACTACCGGATCCAGGAAGAAGCCGGCGAGGTCTTCTACAATAATGACGGGGTAGGGGCCCGCTATTGCGTCTCCTACCACCAGCACGGGGTCTACCTCTTCCACTCAGTCCCGATCAACAACTTCAATTCCGGGGTTAAGGCCGGCAAATACCACTATGGCTACAAGGGCGGAGCCCACCTGACCACCCTGGGCAAGAAGCCGGACAGCCATGGCTGCGTTCGTCTGTCAGTCAGCGATGCCAAGTGGATCTATGAGCAAAGATTGAATGGGGGCCTGCCAGTTGGCAGCAAGGTTGTCCTCAAAATGCGTTAGGAAATCTGCATAGAGAAAGCGAACACAAATATTTTTGATATAAAGCGCTTACAAGAGAGAATTTATTTGCTCTAATATTCATTATTGGGTACAATAGAGTCGTAAGAAGCTCAGGAGGTATTTTTATGGCTTATTTCGTTAATGGTAATGACATTTTTAAGAAGGCTCGTAAGGAACACTACGCTGTTGGTGCCTACAACACTAACAACTTGGAATGGACCCGCGCTCTTCTTCGTGGTGCTGAAGAAACCAGAACTCCATTGTTGATTCAAGTTTCAACTGGTGCTGCTAAGTACATGGGTGGCTACAAGCTCGTTAAGGACTTGGTAGAAGACTCAATGGACGCTATGAACATCTCAGTTCCAGTTATCTTGAACTTGGACCACGGCGACTACGACTCAGCTATTGAATGTATCAAGCTTGGCTACTCAAGCGTTATGTTCGACGGCCACGCATTGCCAACTGAAGAAAACTTGGCCAAGACCAAGGAAATCATCAAGCTGGCTCACGAACGCGGCATTTCTGTTGAAGCTGAAATCGGCAAAATCGGTGAAAACCAAGGTGCCGGCGAACTTGCTTCAGTAGAAGACGCTAAGGCCTTCGTAGCTGCTGGCGTTGACAAGCTTGCTTGCGGTATCGGTAACATCCACGGTGTTTACCCAGAAGGCTGGAGCGGCTTGAACTTCGACCGTCTTAAGGAAATCGCTGAAGCTGTTCCTGAAACTCCACTTGTTTTGCACGGGGGTTCAGGTATTCCTCAAGACCAAATCGAAAAGGCAATTTCTTTGGGTATCTCAAAGATCAACATCAACACTGAATTCCAACTTGCATTCCAAGAAGCTACTCGCAAGTACATCGAAGAAGGCAAGGACCAAGACAAGAGCAAGAAGGGTTACGACCCACGTAAGCTGCTCTTGCCAGGTACTGAAGCTATCACTGACTCAATGAAGGAAATGATCAGCTGGATGGGTACTCCATCAATCGACGACAAGGAAGCTGACGCTTCATTCGATAGAAGCTCACTTAACGAAGAATAATCTGAAGCTTCAGATTATTTTTCATGAGGAAAGGCTCTACAACAGCATTTGCTGCTATAGAGCCTTTTTCATTTTCTCTTATTCAATTTTGTGCTTATTTTTTGTCTAATCTGACTGCGACCTGGTTAAAGCTGTAGGGTTTGACGAAGGTCAGCTGCCATCCGGTTAAAGCCAAGTCTTCGCCGGCAAAATTTGGGTTGTAGAGGGGATCGCCCACGATCGGCCAGCCTGAGGCTGACAAGTGTACCCGGATCTGGTGGGTCCGGCCGGTTTCCAAAGTTACCAGCAGTTTAGCCTGCTTTTTCTCCTCGTCTTTTTCTAAGACCTGGAAGTGGCTGACTGCTCTTAAGCCGTCAGCTCTGACCTGCCTTTTTCTTTGGTCTGCCGGGTCTTGCCCGATCGGCAGGTCAATTGTGCCTTGATCGGGTATTTCTTTGTTTAAGTCAACCGTAGCCAGGTAGTCTCGTATTAAGGTCTTGCTAGTCAGCTGCCGGTTTAAGATCGGGACGACTGCAGGATTTTTAGCGACCAGCAAGAGCCCGCCCGTCAGCATGTCCAGGCGGTGGACGATGTAGGGGCTGTAGCCTAAGTAGCTGGCGCAGTCGTTAAGGGCCGTTCCGTTTTCCCCCTGGTTGGGGTGGGTCTTTTGCCCCTTGGGCTTGTCAATGACTAAAACATTTTCGTCTTCATAGACGACTTTTGGCATTTTGCCGCTGGCCGGGTAGTCTCCTTGCAGGGATTCCACCTGGTCTAAGTAGAGGTCGACTTTTTCATTGCCCTTGATCAGTTGGTTGAAGCTGCGGTATTGGCCGTTGACTAAAACCTGCCGCTCAGTACGAAGATAGTGCCGCCATTTGCGGGGAATTAAGAGCTGCCTAAGCAGGTCACTGACGGAAACTGGGGGACGGTCTGCGGGATAGATTAAGCTGAAATGATAGATCATGACGGGATTTATTTTCTTTCTAAAAACCTTGTTAGCGCAATTAAGAAATGGATAACTTGCTCCTTGCAGGATAGCCGCGGCCAGCTTTTATGATAAAATCAAACTGTTTAGACCACGTTCTAACGAAGGAGAAGATGTTAATGGAAAACAGGCGCAAAGCGCGTAAACAAATGAACGACTCCCAGCCCAAAAAGGGCTTGTGGGGATGGCTGAAAAGGATCAACTACCGCTTCCAACTGCTAAGATGGTTGATTTTGATCGTTTTGAGCCTTTTTTTAGCTGTATCTTCTTATTATACCTTTAAAGTCAAAACAGCCAACCTGTCCAACCTCCAGGCTTCCCTGGCCAAGACCACGGTTATCTATGACCAGAATGGCAAAAAGGCCGGGTCCGTGTCTTCCGGCAAGGGGACCTATGTCAGCTTGAGCAAGATTTCCCCCAATGTCCAAAAGGCCATAGTCGCCACCGAAGACCGGACCTTCTGGACCAATATCGGGATCAGCCCCAAGGGCATCCTCCGGGCGGCGGTCAGCTATGTCATCCACGGGGGCAATATCGCCGGGGGCGGGTCGACCATCACCCAGCAGCTGGTCAAGAACTCCATTTTGACCCAGCAGCAGACTCTGTCCCGGAAGGTGGAGGAAATGTTCTATGCCATCCAGGTGACCAAGGTCTATTCTAAAAAGCAGATCATGGCCATGTACCTCAACAATGCCTACTTTGGCAACGGGGTCTACGGGGTCCAGGATGCCAGCCGCAAGTACTTCGGCAAGAACGCCAGCCAATTGACGGTGGCTGAAGGGGCAACCTTGGCCGGCATCTTGCGGAACCCTTCCTACTACAACCCGATCGATTCCCTCTCGCACTCGGTTTCCAGAAGAAACCTGATCCTGCAGCTGATGGTTGACAACAAGTCTATCAGCCAGACGACCGCCAACAAAGCCAAAAAAGAGGGGATGAACCTGGTTGATACCTACAAGGCGACCAGAGGCTACAAGTATCCTTACTACTTTGACGCCGTCATCTCTGAAGCCATCAGCAAGTACGGTTTAAGCGAAAACGAGATCATGAGCAAGGGGCTGAAGATCTACACGACCTTGGACCAGAACTACCAGAAGTCTATGCAGGCCAGCTTCAAGAACAAGTACAACTTCCCGGTCAACCCGGCCGGCACGGCCCGGGCCCAAGGGGCCAGCGTGGCCATGGATCCCAAGACCGGGGCAGTCAAGGCCCTGGTCGGAGGACGCGGCAAGCACGTCTTCAGAGGCTACAACCGGGCCACGCAAATGCAGCGCCAGCCCGGCAGTGCCATCAAGCCCCTGGCTGTCTACGCGCCGGCTCTGGAGAACGGCTACCACTATGACTCTGACCTCTCCAACAAGCGGCAGAAGTTCGGCAGGAACGGCTATGAGCCGGTCAACGTCGACAACCAGTACTCGACCACGATCCCGATGTACCAGGCCCTGGCCCAGTCCAAGAACGTCCCGGCTGTCTGGCTTTTAAACAAGATCGGGGTGTCTACCGGGGTCAGCTACTTGAAGAAGTTCGGCATTACCGTCTCAAAGAGTGACCAGAACCTGGCCCTGGCCCTGGGCGGGGTGTCCACCGGGGTCAGTCCTTTGCAGATGGCCCGGGCCTACTCAGCTTTTGCCAACAGCGGGAAGCTACCGGACAGCTCATATATGATCACCAAGATCACCGACGCCAGCGGCAACGTGATCGCGGAAAACAACAATACCGGGACCAGCCAGATTATTTCAGCTGACACGGCCAAGGAAATGACCCAGATGCTGCTCAGCGTCTTCATTTCCGGGACGGCCGTTAACGCTAAGCCAGCCGGCTACTCAGTAGCTGGCAAGACCGGGTCAACTGAAGTATCTTTTGCTTACGGGACTAAGGACCAGTGGATCGTCGGCTATACCCCGGACGTGGTCGTGGCTACCTGGGTCGGCTTTGACAAGACCGACAAGAGCCACTACATGCAGGGGATTTCGGAAACCGGGATTACCGCCCTTTATAAAGACGAAATGACTCGGATCCTTCCTTACAGCAAGCAGACCAGCTTTACCGTTCAGTCAGCTGACTCCATGGCCCAAAGCAATGGGACAAGCAGCTCTTCTTCAAGTTCTTCGGACTGGAGCAAGAAGCTGAAAGAATCGATTAGCAATGGGGTAAAGAATGCCGAATCAACGATTCAGTCATGGTACAATAAGATTACTGGAAAATAAGCAAACAGAATTTTTTATGGAATAAAAAAGGAGAAAAGAAAATGGCCAACATTTACGATACTGCCAACCAATTAGCTAACGACTTGCGGGGAACCCAGCAATTTTTGGCTTTGAAGGAAGCCATGGACGCTGTTAAGGCGGATGAGGGCAGCCTGGCCTTGTTCAAGGAACTGGACGCGGCCCAAATGGAAATCATGGAAGCCCAGCAAACCGGCATGGAATTGACTGAGGAGCAGCAAGGCCACTTCAAGAGCTTGAACGAACGGGTCAGCCAAAACACCACCCTGCAAAGCATGCTTTTGGCAGAACAAGCTGTTTACACCCTGCTCAACGACGTACAAAAGAATATCGGCCAGCCTTTGTCTAAAGCATACGAGGATTTGAGAAAAGCCTAATCATGAAATTCATTCATTTAGCTGACGCGCACTTAGATAGCCCCTTTCGTGGACTATCTTTTTTGCCAAACAGGGAATATGCTGAAATCCGCCAGTCAGCTGCCCAGTCTTTGACTAGGATCGTGGACCTGGCCTTAAAAGAGCAGGTCGACCTGGTTTTAATCGCCGGCGATACCTTTGACTCAAACAAGCCGTCTCCGGCCAGCCAGCTTTTTTTAGCCCGGCAGGTGAAGCGGCTGACTGACGCCCAGATACAAGTGGTCATGATCTTCGGCAACCACGATTACATGACCCGGCAGGATCTCTTGGTCGAAAACAGTCCTTACTTCTGCCTCTTGGGTGACCAGGAAAAAGTTGCCCGGGAATTTTTTAAGACTAAGACCGGCTTTGCCTACAATGTGACCGGCTTTTCCTATAGCCAGAACCATATTGAAGCTGACCTCCTGGACCAGTTCCCGGAAAAAGAGGGCTATACCATCGGCCTGATGCACGCGGCCCAAAGAGCGGCCAGCGGCAATGTCTACGCTCCCTTTGACTTAAGCCAGATGAAGGAGCTGAACTATGACTACTTTGCCCTGGGCCACATCCACGCCCGGCAAATTTTAAGCGAGAAGCCGCTAATTGTTTACCCCGGCAACATCCAAGGCCGGGATGTCGGCGAACTGGGGGAGAAGGGCTGCTACCTGGCTGAAGTCGATGAGACCAGCGGGCAGACCAGCTTGACTTTTGTCCAAACAGCGCCGATTACCTGGAAGCAGCTGACTTTAGAGCTGGACCAGGCAATTGATAAGAGCAGCCTGCATGCCAAAGCCCTGGAACTTTTGCAAGAAAATATCCAAGGCAAGACCTACTTCAGCTTGAAGATTTCGGGCTCAGAATATTTGACCAGCGAAGAAATAGACCTTTGGCAGGACCAGGAGGCCTGGGCCGGTCTGTCCGCGGCTTTAGCCCCAGCACAATTGGTTGATGTCCGCTTATCCGTCCGGGGCCTGGTCAGCCTCAACAACAGCGACCGGGAAGCCCTGGCTGCTGCTGAAGCAGAAGTTTTGACTGACGAGAAGATCCAGCAGCTGGCCGCTTCCTGGGCCAAGAAGGACCCATATGCCCGCCAGCTTTTAGAGGACGGGGAATTCCGCGGCCAGGTCCGGGACTTGGTGGCCGTCAAGCTGGCCAGGCGCCTGCAGGCAATGACTGGGGGAGAAGAATGAGACTCAAGCAGATTCAAATCTATAATTTCGGTCAGTTCAGCCAGGAGACTTTTGACCTGCCAGAGGGCAATTTAGCAGCCTTCTTCGGGGGCAATGAGGCCGGCAAGAGCACGACCGTGGCCTTCATCAAGCAGATCCTTTTTGGCTTCAATTTGAAAAATACTAGCTCAGTCTTTTTTGAAGACTACGAACCCTTGACCAAGAGCTACCCGATGGGCGGGCAGCTGGTCTTTACTAGTGATGCAGGGGAATATGTCTTAGAGCGGACCTGGAGCAAGGGGGACAAGAGCAAGACCGGGGCAGTCAAGGTCCTCTTAAACGGCCAGGAAGTCCCGGCCAGCCTCTTTTACGACCAGATTCAAAACATCGACGGGAGCTTTTACGCTGAAAGCTTTATCTTTAATGAAGACCTCCTCCGCCAGGTCAGCTCCCTGTCTGAAGGCGAGATCCTGGAGAACATCTACTATCTGGGGGCGGCCCAGAGCAGCCAGCTTTTAGCCATCCGGGCTGACTTTGACAAGGAAGCCAAGGACCTCTTCAAGCCAAGCGGGAAGAAGGCCCCGGTCAACCAGGACTTGCTCAAATTGGCTGAGCAAAGAGACAAGGTGGCCGCTGACGGCCAGGAATTCGACGCCTACCAGCAGCTGGAAGGCCAGCGGCTGGCTGAAGAGAAAGCAGCTAAAAAGCTGGAAAAAGAAGTCCAGGAAATCTCCAGCCAGCTAAGCAAGCTGGAAAAGCAGCTGGAGCAGGTGCAGAACTACCAGACTTATCTGGACCTAAAAAAGCAGGTCAGCCCGGTCGCTTTTGACCATGAGCTCTACCAGAAGGCCCTGGAGCTTAATGCCCAGATCAAGGCCCTCAAGGCCGCCATCAAGGAAGAAAAAACAGCGGTTGACCCGGCCCTTTTGGCCAAAAGAAAGGACCAGGTCCGGGCCTGGCGGCAGGAACTGGGGCAAATCAGCCAGAGCATGGAAATGCTCAAGCAGCAGGTCAAGCAGCTGGAAGAAAAGCAGGCCAGTCTCTTAGAATTGACCCCGCATTTAGAGCAAGTGGCAGATTTATCCATGGACCAGTTCCAGCAGATGCAGGCTGACTGGGAAGAAAGCCAGAAGGCAGAAGCCGCGCCTAAGACCCTGCCGCCATATGTCGGCTTGATCGTAGCGGTAATTGGTCTGGCTTTGATCGGGCAAAACCGGATTTTGGCAATATTGTTAATCCTTGCCGGCGCGGTTTTAGCAGCTTATGCCTACTTCAAAAAGCCCGCCAAGGGACCGGACAAGGCGGGAGCCTTTAAGGAAAAGTACGGTATCGATGCCAGCGTTAAGGTCGACTCCTTGCTTGCCCCTTACCGGGACCTGGCCATCAACCGGCGGGACTTGGCAAATAGCCAGGCAGAACTCGCTCAAAAAGAAAAACAGGCCGCTGACCTGGCCCGCCAATTGGGCTTGGATGGCAGTGACCTTACAGCTGTCAGCCAGCAGCTGGGCCGCTTGGAAGAGCAGGTGGAAGCTGAGAATGCGGCGCTTAGGGCCAGCCAGGAGGTCAAGGCGGCCAACTTGAACTACCAAAAGCAAATCAGCGCTTTAACTGAACAGCTTTTGGCCATTTACCAGACTGCCGGGGTAGAAAACCTGGCAGCCTACCAGGCATTAGCGCAAAAACTGCAAGAGCAAAAGGCTTTATCTGCCCAGATCACCGCTTTGAAGAACAACTTGGGTGACCAGTTAGCGGCTTTTGAAGAAAATGGCCTGGATTCAAGCAAATTGCTGGGGCAAAAGCAAGAGCTGGAAAAAGAACTGGCTGATAAGCAAAAAGCTGTCTCAGCCCGCCAGCAGGAAATGGCCAACCTTTTGGCTGAGGAAAAACGCTATGCTTCTTCCAGCCAGGTGGCTGAAGACAAGCAGACCTTGGCTGAAATCGCCGACAGCTTCAGAAGAGACAGCCAGGACTACCTGGCCAGCCTTTTGGCCGGGGAAGTCATTGGCCGGACCCTGGATCTAGCCTCAAATGACCGCTTCCCGAAGATGCTGAAATTAGCCCAGGACTACCTGGAAATTTTGACCGGCGGCCGCTACCGGGAAATCCTTTTGCCGGCCAAATTGTCCAAGAAGACCCCGCTCAAGGTGGTCAGAAAAGACAAAAAGAAGATCCCCCTGGCCTACCTGTCCCGGGGGACCCAGGAGCAGCTCTATTTTGCCTTGAAACTGGCTTTTGTCATGCAGATCAAGGACAAGATCGACCTGCCGGTCTTGATCGACGATTCATTCGTCAACTTCGACGGCCCGCGGACTGGCTACATTGTAGACATGCTCAAGAAGATGAGCAAAGACAAGCAGATCCTGGTCTTTACGGCCAGAGAAGACTTGGCTGAAGCCGTCAGCGCCGCGCCAATCAGATACAGAAAGAAGGAGCAGGATGCTTAAACGTTTGCTGGATTACAATGAAGGGGAAGAATTTGACCTGGTCTTGATGGTCAAGAATTCCCAGCTGCGCCAAGATAAGAGAGGCAAGCACTACCTGCTCATGCAATTGGCTGACTCTTCCGGCAGCATCCGGGCCAATTACTGGCAGGCCCAGGCTGAGGACGCCAGCCGCTTCAACGCCGGCACGGTGGTTGAGGCCTCAGGGATGATTGAAGACTACCACAACCATGACCAGATCAAGCTGTTCAGCATTCATCCGGTCAGCCCGGACGACCAGGTGGACTTGAGCCAATTGGTGGCCACTGCTCCGGAAAAGCCAGCAGAAATGGAGAAGGAGATCAAGGACTTTGTAGCCCAGATCGACAATAAGAACTGGCATGACCTGGTGGACTTCCTTTTGAAAAAGTGGTCCAGCCGCTTCTTCGCTTACCCGGCTGGCAAGTCCAACCACCACGCCTACAAAGGCGGTCTGGCCTTCCACACTTTGACCATGCTGAAAGACGCCAGAGGCTTAGCTGACAACTACCCAGCCGTCAACCGGTCTCTGCTTTATGCCGGCTGCATCTTGCACGACATGGGCAAGGTGCTGGAATTGTCCGGCCCGGTAGCGACCCAGTACACGGCAGAAGGCAACTTGGTTGGCCACCTGGTTTTGATCGATGAGCAGCTGATGCTGGCTGCCCTGGAACTGAAAATCGACTTGGCCAGTGAAGACCTGCTTTTGCTGCGGCACATGGTCTTATCCCACCACGGCCGCTATGAGTACGGGTCACCGAAATTGCCGGCTCTTTTAGAAGCAGAGCTTTTACACCGGATCGATGACCTGGACGCGGCGGTCAACGCCATCACGACTGAATTGTCCACGACCAAGCCGGGGGAATTCACCCCGCCGCTGATGTCCCAGGACGGCCGCCGCTATTACCGGCCAAGACAGGAAAGGTAGTAGATTTTCTATTTTTCCTGTTTCTTGTTTGATTTTTTGGTTAAAAGCTTGACAGAATCAATGAGAGATGTTTCGTTTTTTAATCAAACAATCATTTAAAATCTCGGCTAGCCATGTTTGATGTGCCTGCTAGATACAAATTCAATCTAGCATGGCTGAGGGCAAGGGCCTACTCTTTATAGAAATTGCAACCATCTGGATTGGAGACGTGATGTGACCCCCAAAATTGGGACAAAT
>NZ_KV793132.1:0-31666 GCF_001808415.1 Lactobacillus sp. HMSC08B12
GAATAGCATTGGATATGTTTTTGAATTCGGCCCTAAGGAAGTGGTCAGCACGAGAAAGCATTCCGGCAGCTCCAAGAACTGGAACGCCGCCCACCGCTATGGCACAGAGACCAGCGGCAACCGCTGGACCAGCGGCGGCTTGACCCTGGCCACCCAGCTTTGGGAGCCGCGCAGCTTGAGCCTGGAGACCAATGACTGGCAGCAGGTCGGTCCGGTTATGGAAGGCTTGGCCGTAAATGGCGGCTGGGCTTACAGCAGCTGGTACCGGTCAGCCGCGGCCAGCGACCAGCTTAAGGGCAACATCGTGGCCTTCAACATGAAGAAGCTAAACAAGTACCAGGCACAGTATCTGTCACCGCGCAGCTACCTCTACAAGAAGCTGAGTTTTGGTAAGTTTAAGAGCTACTCCCAAAATGTCAAAGTGAGTCCTTACATGCGCCTGGGCCACGGCCAGTCACTGGGGGCAAGTTCAAAGTACATCTATGTCCTGGCCAACGAAAACAAGCTGCCAGGCGGGGCAAGCAACGGTTTTTACTCGGAAGAAATCCTGCAGCTGAAGAAGAGCGACTTGACCATCAACAAGGTCTGGAGCATCCGGGTAGACGTCGGCAGCTCTGGCCGCTACTTCTACAACGCCGCTTTTGCCGGCGACAATACCATGTACGGGGTCTTCCACAACGCGGCATTTGGCCGCTGTGAATTCTGGCGCCTTAACCTGGTCAACAACCGCTGGCAGGTCAGTCAGGTAACGGCGACCCAAAGCCACTTCGTCAAGCAGCAGGCCGGCAGTTCTCCGGTCCAGGGCTTCAGCGTAAGCGGCAGCAACATGTACCTGGCCTTTAACAACTTGATCTTCAAATTGCAGACTGATGGGACTTACCAGAAGACCTGGAAGCATGTCTCCAACCGGGAAATCGAAGGTCTGGCCAGTGACGGCAGCCAGCTATATGCTCAATTGGCCCAAAGAGGGGAAATTCTTTCCGGCCGCTGGTAAAAAGCCGAAAAATAGCCTTGACAGGGGAAAGGCTTTCCAGTAAGATTAGTTAAAAACAAATTAAATGTTAACCGAGAGGTAAAAAAGATGAACTTTCAAGCAATGGTAAAAGAAAGCTGGCAATTCAAATAGAGATTGTTTCGCGGGGCGATTCAATCTGTTTTGGCTTGAATTGCTGTCTGAATTGCTAAAAGTTGATTAGGGTCCGGATAGTAAATAAATCTATCCGGATTTTTCTTTTAGAGACAGAAAAGGAGGATCCAGGCGGATCCTCCTTTTTATTTTGCTTTCGGTTAGTTTGTTATTTTTTCTGTATTTACAGTACTTTAGTTTTTGCTTTAATTTGCGAGGTAACAGAATGAAAAAGGTGCTCGCGGCCTTTGCCGCAATTTATCTTTTTTTGGCAGCCGCCCTGTTTATCAATATCAAGCCGGCGGCCCAAAAGAGCAAGGAAGTCAGAGTGGGGGTTTTGACCCTGATGCGCCACCCGGCCCTGGACGAAATCTACCGGGGCTACAAGGCCGGCCTGGCCAAGTCGGGCTACAAGGTCAAGATCGACTACCAAAATGCCAACAATGACCAGAGCAATCTGAAGACCATGGCGGAAAAACTAGTCAACAGCCAGGACCAGGTCCTCTTCGGGATCACCACCCCGTCTTCCCAGGCCCTGGCCAACGCGACCAAAAAGAAGCCGATTGTCTTAGGGGCAGTGACTGACCCTAAGGGGGCGGGCCTGGTGAAGAACAACAAGCGTCCCGGCGGCAACATCACCGGGGTCAGCGACCGGGCGCCGATCAAGCAGCAGCTCAAGTTGATCCAGCGCTTTTTGCCCAGGCTGAAGACCCTGGGGATCATCTACACCTCAAGCGACAGCTCAGCCGTGTCTGGCTACAAGCAGATCGTCAGCTACTGCAAGCAGATGGGGATCAACTACAAGGCCTACTCCATTTCCAACAGCAATGACTTAAACCAGGTCTCCCAGCAAATGCTGACCCAGGTCGACGCGGTGATCGTGCCGACTGACAACACGATTGCCGGGGCCATGCAGACCCTGGTCAAAAACGCCAACGCGGCTGAAAAGCCGGTCTTCCCGGCTGCTGGCACCATGGTTAAAGACGGGGGCCTGGCCACCTACAGCGTGGACCAGTACCAGCTGGGCTTGATCGGGGCCAAGATGACCGTCCAGATCTTGCAGGGCAAAAAGCCAGGCAACATGGCCATCCGCTATGTTGAACACGGCACCCCGTATCTTAACCTCAAGGAGGCTAAGAAGCTGGGCACCAAGGTTCCGGCCAGCTTCTTGAAAGAAGCCAAGTCTAAGGGAACCATCTACAAGTAGTTTACAAGGAGGATTTTTATGAATTTGATCGTATCGGCAATTGGCCAGGGCTTCTTATGGGGGCTCCTAGGCCTGGGCCTCTTTCTCAGCTTCAGAATCATGAATACGACGGATATGACCGTGGAAGGGACCTTCCCTTTAGGCGCGGCCGTTTCCGTCAGCCTAATCGTGCAAGGGACCAACCCCTTTTTAGCCACTTTGGCCGCCTTTGTAGCGGGGGCTTTAGCCGGCCTGGTCACGGCCCTTTTGATCACCAAGGGTAAGATTCCCAGCCTTTTAGCCGGGATTTTGACCATGACCGGGATCTACTCTATCGACTTGATGGTTATGGGCAAGTCTAATGTCTCCCTTTTAGGCAAAAAGACCATCTACTCCCTGGCCTTTTTGCAAAAACTGCCCCAGTACTTTGACAGCGTCGTTGCCGGCACCATCTTGATGGTTCTGGTCACCTGCGACTTGATCTGGTTCTTGTCAACCGACTTTGGCCAGGCCTTTATTGCCACGGGTGACAACCCGCAGATGGCCAAATCTCAGGGGATCAGCCCCCAGCAGATGACGGTGGCGGGCCTCATGATTTCCAACGGCCTGGTTGGCCTCTGCGGAGCGGTGGTCGCCCAAAGCAACGGCTACGCAGATGTGAACATGGGGATGGGGACGATCGTTATTGCCCTGGCCTCCATCATCATCAGTGAGGTCGTCTTCAGAAACCTTGGCCTGGCCAGCCGGTTATTCGCGGTCAGCCTGGGCAGCATTATCTACCGCCTGCTCTTATTGGCAGTTCTCCAGGTGGGCCTGTCTTCAAACAACTTGAATTTGATTTCTTCACTAGTTCTGGCCGCCTGCATGATGCTACCGCAAGTTGAAGAAAAACTCCGCCTCAAGCAGACATTTATGAAAGGATTTAAGCATGACTAGTCAAAATTTACTGGAACTGACCGATTTGGAAGTGGTCGTAGGCCGCGGTACTAGCGAGGAAAACAAGATCCTGGGCAAGCTCAGCTTAAAGATCAAGCCAGGGGACTTCATCTGCCTTCTAGGCGGCAACGGGGCCGGCAAGAGCACCCTGCTCAATGTTTTGGCCGGGGCCATCCAGCCGACCAGCGGAAAAATTCTCCACGCCGGCAAAGACATCAGCAAGGAAAGCGAGGTCAAGCGCAGCAGCTACATCGCCCGGGTCTTCCAGGATCCCAAGCTGGGAACGGCGCCCCGGATGACGGTGGCTGAAAATCTGCTTTTGGCCGCAAAAAGAGGGCAGAAGCGGGGGCTGAAGCTGCGCCGGCTGAAGGAAAATATTCCGGCCTTCAAAGAAGCCCTGGAAAAGGTCAACCCCGACCTGGCCGGCAAGCTGGACCTGCCGGTCGACCAGCTCTCAGGCGGCCAGCGGCAGGCCTTGAGCTTCGTCATGGCTACCTATAATAAGCCGGAGCTTCTGCTTTTAGACGAGCATACCGCGGCGCTTGACCCCAGATCCAGCCGCAAGCTGATGGAGGCAACCGATGAACAGATCCGGGCCAAGAAGATCACCGCGGTGATGATCACCCACCATATGGAAGACGCCTTAAAGTATGGCAACCGCCTTTTGGTTTTAGACCATGGTCAAATCAGCCACGACTATCAAGGCCAGGCCAAGCAGGACTTGACCCTGCAGGACTTAGCCGCCTTGTTTGACTGATAAAGAAGAGGTAGAGCAGACAGAAAAACAAAACGAAAAAAGACAAAAAGAAAACCGCTGCTAAAAAGCAGCGGTTTTCATATGATGGACCCCCTGGGAGTCGAACCCAGATTTCAAGAACCGGAATCTTGCGTGCGATCCATTACACTAAGGGTCCCAATCACAGTTATTAATTATAGCAGAGATTCAGAGAATGGGAAGGGGTTAAAGCAAAAAAATGTAAAAACTTGTAAAGTATCTGCGAAAAAGGTCAAGAAAGTTATAAAACAGGCTTTTTGCCCGGGCTGGGTTAGAAAAAAACTTGCATACGGAGCGAATTCTGTTATACTAAGAGTGTCGAGAGAGAAATGGAGATTGAAGCGAAGTCTTGTTTCTCTTATATTTTTAAGCAACGTGGGACAGAAAACGACAACAGCGTGGTCGGGGAGCGCCCCACTAGAAGGATGGTTACTTTGAACACGGATTTATCCCTGCTCGAACTGCTTGTTCCCGATGCTTTAAAGATCTTTCGACAAAGATATCTCATCCTTGAACAGATTAGCTTGCATGCTCCAATCGGCCGCCGGACGGTGGCCAGGCAGCTAGGGCTGAGCGAGCGGAACATCCGGACCGAAACTGATTACCTGCGTGACCAGGGTCTGATCGAAATCAAGAATTTCGGGATGTTCTTGACTGAAAAAGGAGAGAGTGTTGTAAAAGATGCAGCACCAATTGTTGATCGACTTTTTAATGCCAGCCAAGCAGAAGTATGGTTGGCCCAGGCTTTAGGAATAGATCGGACAATTATCGTAGCTGGCGACGCGGACCTGCAGAGCCGGGTTTATGACCTGGCTGGCGAAGAGCTGAATTCAGCCTTGAATCTCCTCTTGCCCCTGGCAGACTGCATTGTCACCGTTATGGGCGGCAAGACAATAGCCAAAGTGGCCAAGAAGCTGAACCGCAGCTTGAGTGAGAACCGGAGCTTGATATTCGTCCCTGGCAGAGGGGCATTGGGCGGCCGGGTCAACACGGAAAGCAACGCGGTCGTTCAAGAAATGGCCCGGGCGACCGGCGGCAGCTATGAATCCCTCTTTTTACCGGAACATGTTTCCAAGGACGCTTACCGGTCTTTGGTCCGGGATCCGGAAATCAGCGGGGTGTTGCAGGATATCTCCCAAAGCGATGTCGTGATTCACGGCATTGGCTTGGCTAGTGAAATGGCCAGGAGGCGGGGCTACGATTCAGTTGCCCTGGCACGTCTGCGGGAGAACAAGGCCGTCACCGAATGCTTTGGATGTTTCTTCGATGAAGAAGGCCACGTTGTCGAACGCATCAGACAGGTTGGATTGCAGTTCGAGAACCTAACGAATGTCCCGCATATTCTGGCAATTGCCCTTGGCACGAGAAAGGCCAAGGCCATCAAGGCCTATATGCGCAACGCTCCTCATCAAACCTGGCTGATTACTGATGAGGCAGCCGCAAATCAGATTTTAAACGGGTCATCCCGCTTAAAATAAAATGTTTTTTATAGTTCTTAAGGAGGACTTTTCGAATATGACAGTTAAGATTGGTATTAACGGTTTTGGCCGTATTGGTCGTTTGGCATTTCGTCGTATCATGGACTTGGGTGAAGAAACCAAGGACATCGAAGTTGTTGCTATCAACGACTTGACTACTCCAGCTATGTTGGCTCACCTGTTGAAGTATGACTCAACTCACGGCACTTTCGACCACGAAGTTTCAGCTACTGAAGACTCACTGGTTGTAGACGGCAAGAAGTACCGCGTATACGCTGAACCACAAGCTCAAAACATTCCGTGGGTTAAGAACGACGGCGTTGACTTCGTTCTTGAATGTACTGGTTTCTACACTAGCAAGGCTAAGTCACAAGCCCACCTTGACGCTGGTGCAAAGCGTGTCTTGATCTCAGCTCCAGCCGGCAACGACTTGAAGACTATCGTTTACTCAGTAAACCAAGACACTTTGACTGCTGACGACACTATCGTTTCAGCTGGCTCATGCACTACCAACTCACTTGCTCCAATGGCTAACGCTTTGAACAAGGAATTCGGTATCGAAGTTGGTACTATGACTACTATCCACGCTTACACTGCAACTCAAAAGGTTTTGGATGGTCCTGACAGAGGCAACAACTTCCGCAACGCCCGTGCCGCTGCTGAAAACATCATTCCTCACTCAACTGGTGCTGCTAAGGCCATCGGCCTGGTATTGCCAGAATTGAACGGCAAGCTTGATGGTCACGCACAACGTGTCCCAGTTAAGGACGGTTCAGAAACTGAACTTGTTACTATCTTGAACAAGAAGGTAACTGCTGAAGAAGTTAACGCAGCTATGAAGAAGTACGAAAGCCCATCATTTGCTTACAACGCAGACCAAATCGTTTCTACTGACGTATTGGGCATGACTGCTGGCTCAATCTTCGACCCAACTCAAACCCAAGTTATCACTGCAGGCGACAAGCAACTTGTTAAGACTGTTGCTTGGTACGACAACGAATACTCATTCACTTGCCAAATGGTTCGTACTTTGTTGCACTTTGCTACTCTTTAATTTAAAGTTTTCTAAATTGAATTAGTAGTGTGAAAGAAGGCGGAGGGAAATTTCTTCCTTCCGCCTTTTTTCGATGAATATAGGAGATTTTTTCAATGGCTAAATTGATTGTTTCTGACGTAGACGTTAAGGACAAGAAGGTTTTGGTTCGCGTTGACTTCAACGTGCCGATTAAGGACGGCGTTATCGGCGACGACAACCGTATCGTGGCTGCTTTGCCAACTATCAAGTACATCATCGAAAACGGCGGCAAGGCTATCTTGCTTTCCCACCTTGGCCGGATCAAGAGCGATGAAGACAAGAAGAGCTTGAGCCTGGCTCCAGTTGCCAAACGTTTGGGCGAATTGCTTGAAAAGCCTGTAACTTTCGTACCTTCAAACGAAGGCAAGGAAGTTGAAGACGCCATCAACAACATGAAGGACGGCGACGTAGTTGTTTTGGAAAACACCCGTTTCCAAGACATCGACAACGACTTCGGCAAGCGTGAATCAAAGAACGACCCTAAGCTGGGCGAATACTGGGCATCATTGGGTGACGTTTTCGTAAACGACGCCTTCGGTACTGCTCACAGAAGCCACGCTTCAAACGTTGGTATCGCTACGGCCATGAAGGCTGCCGGTAAACCAGCAGCTGCTGGTTTCCTGCTTGAAAAGGAAATCAAGTTCCTGGGCAACGCTGTTGCTAACCCAGTTCACCCATTCGTAACTATTCTTGGCGGGGCTAAGGTTTCTGACAAGATCGGCGTTATTACCAACTTGATTCCAAAGGCTGACCACATCATCATCGGTGGTGGTATGGCTTACACCTTCCTTAAGGCTCAAGGCCACAATATCGGCAAGTCCCTGGTTGAAGACGACAAGGTTGAATTTGCCAAGGAATTGCTGGAAAAGGCTGGCGACAAGCTGGTTCTGCCAATCGACCACGTAGCCGCAACTGAATTCAACAACGATGCTGCTTCAGAAGTTGTTGGCCAAGACATCCCAGACAACGAAATGGGCTTGGACATCGGTCCTAAGACTATTGAACTCTTCAAGAAGACTCTTGAAGGTGCCAAGACTGTTGTTTGGAACGGGCCAATGGGCGTCTTCGAAATGCCAAACTTCGCCAAGGGTACTTTGGAAGTTGGCCGTGCTTTGGCTGACTTGCCAGACGCTACTACTATTGTCGGCGGTGGTGACTCAACTGCTGCTGCTAAGCAATTGGGGATCGCTCCTAAGTTGACTCACATCTCAACTGGTGGTGGTGCATCTCTTGAATACCTTGAAGGTAAGGAATTGCCAGGTATCGCTTGCGTTTCAGACAAGTAGTTTAGGAGGATTTTTCAAATGTCACGTACCCCAATTATTGCTGGTAACTGGAAGCTGAACATGAACCCAAAGGAAACTGTTGAGTTCGTAAACGCTGTTAAGGACCAATTGCCAGACCCATCAAAGGTTGAATCAGTGATTTGTGCACCAGCAGTTGACTTGGACGCCTTGCTGAAGGCTGCCGAAGGCTCAAACCTGCACGTCGGTGCAGAAAACTGCTACTGGGAAAACTCCGGTGCCTTCACTGGTGAAACTTCTCCAGCAGTTTTGAAGGAAATGGGCGTGCAATACGTCATCATCGGACACTCAGAACGCCGTGACTACTTCCACGAAACTGACGAAGACATCAACAAGAAGGCCAAGGCTATCTTTGCCAACGGCTTGACTCCAATCCTTTGCTGCGGTGAATCACTGGAAATCCGGGAAGCCGGCAAGGAAAAAGAATGGGTTGTCAGCCAAATCAAGGCTGACCTGGAAGGCTTGACTAGTGAACAAGTTTCCAAGCTGGTGATCGCTTACGAACCAATCTGGGCGATTGGCACTGGCAAGACTGCTTCAAGCGACCAAGCTGAAGAAATGTGCAAGACTATCCGGGAAACTGTTAAGGACTTGTACAACGAAGAAACTGCTGAAAACGTCCGCATCCAATACGGCGGTTCAGTAAAGCCAGCCAACATCAAGGAATTGATGGCTAAGCCAAACATCGACGGTGGCTTGGTTGGTGGTGCATCATTGGTACCAGACTCATACCTGGCTTTGGTAAACTACCAAGACTAATTTTTGACTGTCATATCAAAAAACGCTCCCGAAGGAGCGTTTTTTCTTTGTCTGCTATTCGATACTTTTCTGTCTTCTTTTGTACTTTTCGCTTTTTTGCTTTTTAAAACTATTTTCCCAAAAATCTCGGCCTATTGGCTGACAACGTTTACAAAGGTGGCATTATATAAGTGTAGACAAAAGAAAAGAGTTAATGTTCAAGGAGGATACTCCAATAGAAAGTTTAGCTTAAATTCGCAGAGCATAACTAAATTAGGCTCGGGAAAGGACTGAGACCACCATAAGATGCAGTCGACAATTGAAGATAGAAGAAGTTCCTAATGGTTAAGTACGTGAGTAGATTGACTGTTAGGAACTTTTTGTTTGCTCGGAAAGGACGCTTAATTGTCTTTTTTCTCCTGACTATAGTAACATGAATTGTAGGAAAACAATTTATATAGAAAAATAACAAGGAAAAGGAGAAAAAAGACGAAATGATCCGTAAGGCAAGAAAAAGCGACTTTGAAGCGGTTTACCCGATTTTAAACCAGATTTTTGACGAGATGGACATGGATACCATCAACCGCCTGCCGGAGAGCCAGTTCTACGACTTGATGCGGCTGGGTTTCATCTCGGAAAACTACCGTTATTCCTACAACCGGATCTGGGTTGAGACTGACGAAAATGACCGGGTCCGGGGGATGATCTGCATGTACCCGGACAAGGCCCAGGGAATTATTGACGTGGTGCTCAGAAAAGAAATGGCCAAGGTCGGCCTGCCAATGACCACCGATATCTTTACCGATAAGGAAGCCCAGAAGGGGGAATGGTATATCGATGCCTTAGCTGTCTCTCCGCGGGACTGGGGGAAGGGGATTGCCAGCCGCTTAATGGAACTGGCCCCGAAACTGGCCAAGAAGCACGGCTACAAGAAGGTCAGTTTAAACGTAGATCTAGAAAACCCTCGCGCACAGCAATTATACTTGCGCAAGGGTTTCAAAACAACTAATTCAATGACTATTGGCGACCGTGTTTACGACCATATGGTAAAAGAAGTTTGAAGAAGCTGGCCGTGCTGGTCTGCCGCCGGTTGAGATTTGGAAAAAGGTCCGGCAGCTTGAGCGGGGTGACGTGCCACTGGGTGAAAAGGACCGCGATCAGCAGAATAAAGGGGGTATCTTCCTCCCGGCTGATCTGGCAGGTCAAGGTCACCCCCTTGTCGGATACCACGGTGTCAACGGAAGCCACCTTCTTAAAACCGTCCCGGAAGGAATAACTGCCCTGCTTGATGCTGCCATTGACCCAGTAGTTGAGCCGGGTAATGTAGAACAAGTTGGTCTGGGGGCTGTTGACCTTCTTGACGTGGACCAGGGAGTGGTGAACCACATCCAGGGTGTAAGATGCGATCAAGCCGGTGCCATCGCTGAACAGGCGGCCGATCTCATTACCGCTGGTGTCCAGCAGGTAAAGGGTGTGGTTGGGATTGTCCAGCCGGCCGCGGATGGAGCCAAAGGGCTTGCCCTCCTCATCGGTGATTGGAATCTGGCCCGTGTGGCCTTCCTGGGTTAGGTAAAGGGTGTAAATCATTGGTCCTGCTCTTTTTGATTGTCGGCAAGGATCTTGTCGATAGCCCAGGCTACCCCGTCTTCATTGTTGCTCTTGGTGACGAAGCTGGCAATCGTCTTGATTTGCGGAATGGCATTGCCCATGGCCACGCCGGTGCCGGCAGCCTGGATCATGCTTTCATCGTTCAGGTTGTCGCCGATAGCTGCGATTTCTTCGCGCTTGATGCCCTTGGCCGCCGCGTAGTCCAGCAGGGACCGGCCCTTTTGGGCGCCGGCGGCGTTGATTTCGATATTGTCGGCCGCGCTGGAAGTGATGGAAACCTTGTCGATCTCTTCAATTTTCTTGATGACGTCGGTGAAGGCATATTGGCCCCGGGAGTCAAAGACCAAGATCTTCATTACTTCCGTGCCAGGTTCGTCCATCAAGTCCTCATAGCTTGGTACCTGCTTGATGCTGACGATGGCCGGCTTGCTGGCTGAAACCAAAACAGCCTCCTTGAAGGTCAGCATTGGGTTCAGTTCCACCATTAAGTGGGCCACGTTGGTAATCCGCTGGCTCAAGTCTTCTGAGTAGACGTGGTTGCTGGTAACCAGTTCGAAGTAAAAGCCTTCCTTCTTGAGCAGGCGGCAGATCTTCTTGGCAGTTTCCAGCTTCAAGGGATTCTTGACGATCAAGTTGCCGGCCGTGTCAAAGACCAGGCCCCCGTTTAAGTTAATAAATCCGCAGTCGATCCCGTATTCTTTAAGCATTGGCTGGGATTCATGGGGTGCCCGGCCGCTGGCCACCATGAATTCGATGCCGTTTTCTTGGGCGCGTTTAATGGCTTGAACATTGGCGTCAGAAATTTCCATAGAAGAGTTCAGCAGGGTCCCGTCCAAGTCACAGGCGATCAGTTTAATCATATTATTTCCTCCTTGTTGTTATCGATTTCATAATAACATAAAGGAGGAAGTTTGATTACTACAAAGTGTTTCTTTATTTGAAAAAAATTGTCGTGAATTATTTCACTAGCTCCTTTAAATCAAGAGGCAATCATGGTAAGATTGACTAAGGTGAATTACAGATGAAACATTTTATTGGAAATGATTGGGACCAGGTGCTTACCCCGGTTTTTGAAAGTGATGAATATCACAAGTTGCATGATTTTTTGAAAAACGAATACCAGACCAGGCAGATCTACCCGGACATGTACCATATCTTTACGGCCTTCAAGCTGACCCCTTTTAAAGACACCAAGGTTGTCATTTTGGGCCAGGACCCCTACCACAATCCTGGCCAGGCTAACGGCATGAGTTTTTCTGTCATGCCGGGCACGCCCCTGCCACCATCCTTGCGCAATGTCTATAAGGAGCTCTATGACGATGTTGGGGCCCAGCCGGTCAACCACGGCTACCTTAAACGCTGGGCCGACCAGGGCGTTCTCTTGCTCAACGCCGTTTTGACCGTGCCATATGGCCAGGCTAACGGCCACCAGGGCAAGGGCTGGGAAATGGTGACAGACGCCGCTATTAAGGCCTTGAGCGAGCGGGGGCAGGTAGTCTTTATCCTGTGGGGCCGCTTTGCCCAAGATAAGATACCCTTGATCGACCAGGACAAGAATGTCATTATCAAGTCAGCCCACCCAAGTCCTTTTTCGGCCAACCGCGGCTTCTTTGGCTCCCGGCCCTTTTCAAGATGCAACGCGGCCTTAAAGGAATTTGGCCGGGCTCCGGTCGACTGGCAATTGCCGCCTGACCCGGAAGCATGATTTTTTTGAGGAGATTATTGATGGAAGTTTTTGAACAATTAAAGCAATTGATTAAGCAAAAAGACAAGCAGCGGATTGTTTTCCCGGAAGGGGAGGACCCGCGGATCCTGACGGCGGTCAGCCGCTTAAAGCAAGATGACCTGGTTGAACCGATCGTCCTGGGGCAAAAGGACCAGGTCCTGGCTTTGGCGGAAAAAGCCGGCTTGGACATGACCGGGATCGAAATCGTGGACTACCAAAACAGCCCGGACTTTGGCGAGATGGTGGAAAAGTTCCACGAACGGATGGCCGGGGGCAAGCACTTCCAGACCATGGAAGAAGCGGAAGCTGCCTTGCGCGACGCCAACTTCTACGGGACCATGCTGGTTTACACCGGCCAGGCCGACGGGATGGTGTCCGGGGCGGCTCACTCGACGGCCGACACGGTCCGGCCAGCCCTCTTCATTTTGAAGACCAAGCCGGGGATGCACCGGATTTCCGGTTCCTTCATCATGGAAAGAGGGGAAGAAAAGTATGTCTTTGCTGACTGCGCGATCTCCATCGACCCGACCAGCGACCAGCTGGTTGAATTCGCGGCCCAGTCAGCTGCTACGGCCAAGATGATCGGGATTGACCCCAAGGTGGCCTTCCTCAGCTTCTCAACCCACGGCTCAGCCAAGGGCCCGCAGGTAGACAAGGTGGCAGAAGCGGCCAAGCTGTTCAAGGAAAAGTACCCGGACATCCCGGCAGACGGCGATTTGCAGTTTGACGCGGCCTTCGTGCCAGCAGTTGCTGAACTTAAGGCACCTGGTTCAGCCGTTGGCGGCCGGGCTAATGTCTTTATCTTCCCGGAACTGCAGTCAGGCAACATTGCCTACAAGATTACCCAGCGCCTGGGCAACTTTACGGCCATTGGGCCGGTTTTGCAGGGGATTGCCAAGCCGGTCAACGACCTCTCCCGGGGCTGCAGTGCTGATGACGTCTACAAGATCGGGATTTTGACGGCGGCTCAAGCCGTTATGGAAGGGTAGAAAGAAAGCGATGACAGAATTAGCAATCAATTCCGCTTCTGACATGCAGGCCTTTGGCGCCTCCTTGGCCCAAAGCGCCCAGCCCCATGACCTTTTGCTCTTAAAAGGGGACCTGGGGGCCGGCAAGACCACGCTGACCCAGGGCTTCGGCCGGGCTCTGGGGATTAAGCGGCCAGTCAAGAGCCCGACCTTTACCCTGGTCCGGGAATACCGGGAAGGGAAGCTGCCCCTTTTTCACATGGATTTTTACCGGCTGGAAGGCGATGACCTGGCTTCAATCGACTTAAATGACTACCTGGCTGAAGAAGGCGTGGTCATCATCGAATGGCCCCAGGTGATCCAGGCTGACCTGCCCAGTGACTTTTTAGAGCTGGTTTTGACCCGGGTGGACGATTCCTGGGATTCAACCAAGCGCTTGCTTGAGCTCATCCCGCATGGACAAAGAGCAGCTGCCTGGGCAGAAAACGCCTGCCGCCTCTACCAGGAAAAGCAGTAAAGCAAAAAAGAAAAGCAAAAGTAAAAGTAAAAACAAAAGAAAAATGGATCAGCTTGCTACTGATCCATTTTTTGCCTAGACTTGGTAGACAAACTTTTTCAAAAGCTCGCTGCCCCGCTTCTCCTCCTCTTTTAAGAGGATACCGGCGCAGGCTTCGCTGTCGCTTAAGGCATTGTGGTGGTGCCAAAGCTCCACGCCCAAAAGGTCAGAGACAGTGTTGAGCTGGTAGTTATCCAGGCCCGGCTCCAATTCCCGGCTGACCTTGAGGCTGTCTAAAACCAGGTAGTGGGGCTCGGCAATCCCGTAGCGGGCCAGGGACTGCTTCATTACATTGCAGTCAAAGCGGGCATTGTGGGCCGCCACCAGCATCCCCGGCTGAAAAAGGGGCTGGATCTTGGGCCAGACCTCGGCCATGGTCGGGGCTCCCGCCACGTCTTCAGCCGTAATGTCGTGGACCTTGACTTGCTGGGCGTCAAAAGCCATCTGGGGGTTGATGACCGTGTAAAAGCGGTCGATAATCTTGCTCTCCCGCACTAAAACCAAGGCCAAAGAGCAGGCGCTGGCCGGGTGCTGGTTGGCAGTTTCAAAGTCCATGGCGACGAAATTCATCATAAGCAAAAGCCTCCGTGTTGCGCGTAAGTCAAATTAAGCCAAGCAAACTTGATCCAAGCTAGTATAACACAGCGTGAATGCGGTAAAATATCAAAAGGAAGATTTAGAGGAGGCAATTTTAATTGAAGCTGTATGACTTAAAAGCGCAAGGACTTGATTTGCAAGAAAACATTCCTTTGAGCCGCTATACTTTTACCCAAACCGGGGGACCGGCAGAATACCTGGCTTTCCCCAAGACTTTGGCAGAATTGAAAGAACTCTTGGCCGCGGTCAAGGAGGACCAGCTGCCAATTACGGTGATCGGCAACGCGTCCAACTTGATTATCCGCGACAAGGGGATCAAGGGCCTGGTGATCATTTTAACGGAAATGAAAGAGATCAAGGTTGAAGCTGACAAGGTCCACGCCCAAGCCGGGGCCAGAATCATCGATACTTCCTTCGCGGCTGGGGAAGCCGGCCTGTCCGGCCTGGAATTTGCCGCGGGCATCCCCGGCTCAGTCGGCGGGGCGGTCTTCATGAATGCCGGGGCTTACGGAGGTGAAACTAAAGACTGCCTGGAAAGCGCCACGGTCGTCACCAGAGACGGTGAGGTCAAGACCTACACGAACGCTGAGCTGCATTTTTCCTACCGGCATTCCCTTTTGCAGGAAAATGACGAGATCGTCATCGCGGCAACTTTTGCCTTAAAGGCCGGTGATAAGGCAACTATTTTGGACCAGATGAACTACTTGAACGCGCTCAGAAGCTACAAGCAGCCCCTGGAATACCCGTCCTGCGGTTCAGTCTTCAAGCGGCCGACCGGCCACTTTGTCGGCCCGATGCTCATCAAGGCCGGCCTGCAGGGCAAGCAGATCGGCGGGGCCCAGGTGTCAACCAAGCACGCAGGCTTTATTGTCAACAAGGGCGGGGCCACGGCAACCGACTACCTCAATTTGATCCACTATATCCAAAAGACGATCAAGGAAAAGGATGGTATTGCTTTGCAGACGGAAGTCCGCATAATTGGCGAAGAATAATGGCTTAGGATTAAGAGAAAAAGAAAAATGGGAACGGCAAATGGAAATTATTAAGTTAGATCACATCACCAAGCAGTATGATGATGGCTTTGTAGCCTTGAAGGACATCAACCTTGAGCTTGAGTCCGGCAAATTCTACTCTTTGCTGGGGCCATCAGGCTCGGGTAAAACAACGATTTTGCGGATCATTGCCGGCTTTACGGAAGCGTCAGCTGGCAAGGTTTATTTTGACGGTCAGGACATCACCAATCTTGACGCCTCAAAACGGCATATCAATACGGTTTTTCAGAATTACGCTCTTTTTCCGCACTTGAATGTCTATGAAAATGTTGCTTTTGCCTTGAAGCTGCGCCGGCGGCCGGAAAGCGAAATCCGGGAAAAGGTCAAGGATGCCCTCCACACCGTCCGCCTGGACGGCTACGCCAACCGGGAAATTTCCGAACTCTCCGGGGGCCAGCAGCAGCGGGTGGCGATCGCCCGGGCGATCATCAATGAACCTAAGGTGCTGCTTTTGGATGAATGCCTGTCAGCTTTGGACAAGCGCCTGCGAAAAGAAATGCAGTTTGAACTCCGGGCCATTCAGAAGAAGCTGGGCATCACCTTTATTTTTGTCACCCACGATCAGGAAGAAGCCCTGGCCATGAGTGACGAAATTTTCGTCTTAAACGACGGGGAGATCCAGCAGAGCGGGTCACCGGTAGACATTTACGATGAGCCGGTCAACGACTTCGTTGCTCGCTTTATCGGGGACTCCAACATTTTATCCGGCCGGATGATCCGGGACTTTGCCGTGGAATTTGCCGGCAAGGACTTTGAATGTGCCGACGCCGGGATCACCCCGGGGGAAAAAGTCGAAGTCGTTTTGCGGCCAGAAGATTTGGATATTACGGCTCCAGCTGCTGGCAAGCTCATGGTAACGGTGCAGAGCCAGCTTTTCCTGGGCGACCACTTTGAAATCAAGGCCATCGGCCAGGACGGCTTTGAATGGCTGATTCATTCCACCAACGGGGTCCAGATCGGCCAGGAAGTCGGCATCTTCTTTGACCCGGAAGACATCCACGTCATGCGGCTGGGCGAAACCGAAGAAGAATTCGACGCCCGCCTGGAAACTTATGAAGGTGAGGACTAGCCATGAAAAAGAACCGGCTTTTATTTTTTTTGCCTTACCTGCTGTGGATCGGCCTCTTCGTCATCGCCCCCCTGGTCTTGATTCTGGGCTATTCACTGACTGATGCCCACAGTCATCTGACCCTGCAAAACTTCGCCGCCTTTTTCTCTGGCGACACCTTTTTGCGGATGATGGCCAATTCCTTTTGGTATGCCCTCTTGATCACCTTTTTCTGCCTGCTGGTCTCTTATCCGGCAGCCCTGGCTTTGACCAGGCTGAAAAACCAGCAGTTCTGGCTGATGCTGATCATTTTGCCGACTTGGATCAACCTTTTGCTTAAGGCTTACGCCTTCATCGGGATTTTTTCCCGGAGCGGGATGGTCAACCAGTTCCTGGGCCTCTTCGGCATCGGCCCGGTTGGGATCATGTTTACCGACTTCGCCTTTATTTTCGTGGCGACTTATATCGAAATTCCCTTCATGGTCATGCCCATCTACAACTCGCTGAAGGAAATTGACCCCGCTCTTTTAAGTGCCAGCTCAGACCTGGGAGCCAGCTTCTGGCAGACCTTCCGCTACGTGATCTGGCCCTTGTCCTGGCCAGGCGTTGAATCGGGCATCCAGGCTATCTTCATCCCGTCTCTGTCTCTCTTCATGTTGACCCGCTTGATCGGGGGCAACCGGGTGATCACCCTGGGGACGGCGGTTGAAGAGTATTTCTTGACAACGATGAACTGGAATATGGGGGCAACGATCGGGGTTATCCTGATCGCCTTGATGTTGATTGTAATGTTGCTGACTTCACGCAAGCAGCACAAGAAGGAAATTGAATTATGAAAAAGACCATTTGGGGCAGGGTATACTTTGGCCTGGTGCTGCTGATCCTCTACCTGCCGATTTTCTACCTGATCTACTTTTCTTTCTCCAGCGGCTCCAGCATGGACCACTTCCGCCATTTTACCTGGGAGCACTACCAGACCTTGTTTGCTGACAAGCGCCTTTTGGCTATCTTGCTGGAGACGATCATGCTGGCTCTTTTGTCCAGCCTGGCGGCAACCGTCCTGGGGACTTTTGGGGCCATTGCCATCCAGCGCAGTAAGGAGGCCTACCGCAAGATCCTGCTCTCTTTTAACAATATCTTGATCGTGTCGCCCGACGTTATTATCGGGGCCAGCTTCTTGATTCTTTTTACCGCCCTGGGCTTCAACCTGGGCTTTGCCTCCGTCTTGCTCAGCCACATCGCCTTTTCAGTGCCGATCGTGGTCTTGATGGTCCTGCCTAAGCTGAAGGAAATGGACAACTCCCTGATCGATGCGGCCCGGGACCTGGGGGCTAACAACTACCAGGTCTTCAGCCAGGTCCTCCTGCCGGCCCTTACGCCGGGGATCCTGTCAGGCTTCTTCATGGCCCTGACTTACTCTTTGGACGACTTCGCGGTTACCTTCTTCGTGACCGGGAACGGCTTTACCACCTTGTCCGTTGAGATCTATTCCCGGGCCCGGCAGGGGATCGACCTGGAAGTGAATGCTTTAAGCACAATCATCTTCTTCTTTGTCCTCCTTTTGGTCGGGGTCTACTACTTCTTGACCAAGCGGCAGGGCAAGAAGGCTAATAAGCTGGGAGGGCTTCTGCGATGAAAAAAATCCTCTCCGCGGCCCTGGCCATCCTTTTGGTCAGCTTGGGCCTTTACCTGGGCGCCCAGCAGCTGGACAGCTCCAGCGGCGGCTCTGCCTCAAGTAAGAAAGACTTGATCATTTACAACTGGGGGGACTATATCGACCCGGATTTGATTACCAAGTTTGAAAAGCAGACGGGCTACCATGTCATCTATGAGACTTTTGACTCAAACGAAGCCATGTATACTAAGATCAAGCAGGGCGGGACAGCCTATGATTTAGCCGTGCCGTCGGATTACATGATCACCAAGCTGCGCCGGGACAATCTTTTGGACAAGATCGATACCAGCCGCTTGAGTAATTTCAAGTACATCGGCAAGGAATTTTTGCACAAGTCCTTTGATGAGAAAAACGAGTACTCAGTGCCTTACTTCTGGGGAACCCTGGGTATTGTCTACAATGACCGCTATGTCAAAAAGGGCGAGATCAAGAGCTGGAATGACCTCTGGAAGAAAAAGTACCAAGGGCAGATCCTGCTGGTTGACTCAGCCCGCGATATCATGGGCATGTCCCTGGTTTCCATGGGCTACTCCATGAACGACACCAACTCTGCCCACCTTAAGGTCGCCAAGGCCAAGCTAGACAAGATCGGCAAGAACGTCAAGGCAATCGTGGCTGACGAGCTGAAGATGTACATGGTGCAAAATGAGGCCTGGATCGGGGTTACCTATTCCGGGGAAGCCGCGACGATGATGGACCAGGACTCCCACATCCATTACGTGGTGCCGGCTCAAGGGTCCAACTTGTGGTTTGACAATATCGTTATCCCGAAGACTTGCAAGAACAAGGAAGCCGCTTATAAGTTCATCAACTTCATGCTAGAGCCCAAGAACGCGGCCCAAAACGCCGAATACATCGGCTACTCGACCCCGAATACCGCGGCGCAAAAGCTCCTGCCTAAGTCCGTCCGGGAAGACAAGCAGTTTTACCCGCCAATGTCGACGGTCAAGAATTTGGAAGTTTATCGGGATCTGCCAAGCAGCAAGGTGCAGGAATACAATGACCTCTTCCTGGAGTTCAAGATGTATGCCCGTAACTAGCTGACAGAAAATTTTAGAAAGGGAAAATTTCATGCAGTTTGATTTTGCAAGTCTGTGGACCTGGCATACCTTGTCGGTGGTCCTGGACGTCTTGATCACCTGGTATTTCATCTACCACCTGACCCATTTGATCAAGGGGACCAAGGCTGTCCAGCTGGCCAACGGGATCATTTTGATCATGGTGGCCCGGGTCTTGGCCGGCTGGGCCCAGCTGACGACCGTTACTTTTATTTTGGACCAGATCGTTTCCTGGTCAGTCATCGGGATTATCGTCATCTTCCAGCCGGAAATCCGCCGGGGGCTGGAGCGCCTGGGCCGGGTCTCCCTGTTTTCTGATTCAGAAAACAGCAAGCGCGAGCAGCAGGAAAAGCTGGTCAAGGAGCTGGACAAGGCGATCCAATACATGTCCAAGCGCCGGATCGGGGCCTTGATTACTTTGGAACAAAAGACCGGTTTGGAAGAATACGTGGAAACCGGGATCAAGCTCGATGCCCTGGTTACCGGGGAATTGCTGATCAATATCTTCATCCCCAACACTCCTTTGCACGACGGGGCGGTCATCATCAAGAACAACCGGGTCCAGGTGGCTTCCGCCTACCTGCCCCTGTCTGACAATGCCATGATTCCCAAGAGCCTGGGGACCAGACACCGGGCAGCCGTCGGGATCTCTGAAGTAACCGACGCCATCACCGTGGTCGTTTCTGAAGAAACGGGCGGGGTGACTATCACCAGAAACGGCCAGTTCATGGTTGACCTCAGCCAGCAGGAATACCTCAAGTACTTGCGGGCTGAACTGGTCACTGAAGAAAAGAAGAAGCAGCCATGGCCAATCCGCCTGGCCCGGGGCATCTGGAACTGGGGGGATAAATAATGCACAAATTGATTGAGCAAAAATGGTTCTACAAGCTTTTTTCCCTGCTCTTAGCCATCGTCTTAGTTGCCTTCGTTGACAACACCCAGGTTAATACAAACAACCAAACCAAGGTGCAAGAAACGGCAAGCACTGAGCAGAGCTTGAAGATGGCCTTGCAAGTGTCAGTGGACACTGACAAGTACTATGTCACCGGCTACCCATCCAAGGTCAAGGTGACTCTAGAAGGACCGAATGCCCTGGTTACTTCCGCCGTTAACACCCAGAACTTCCGGGTCTACATTGACTTGAGCAAGCTGGGTGTTGGAAGCCACCAGGTGCTAATTAAGGTTAGCGGCTTGCCCAGCCAGGTTTCCTGCAAACTTTCGCAGAAAAGCGTGAAAGTCAACATCCAAAAGCGAAAGTCCCGCACCTTGCCGGTTCAAATAGGTTATAATAAGAATGCTGTTGCTCAAGGCTATGACATCGGCACGCCGACAGTCAGCCCGGAGACGGTTGAAGTCACCGGGGCCCAGAGCGAAGTAAAAGCGATCGACCACGTGCAGGCCCAGCTAGTCGTGCCAAACGGCAGCACCGAGACAGTGCGGCGGAACGTTCTTCTAGCCGCATACGATGCCAAGGGCCACCAGCTCAACGTGGTGATCAGTCCGGCAACGGCCCGGGTAACCCTGCCTTTGTCGGTCTCTAAGAAGACGGTTAAACTGAAGTTGAATGCCAGCCATGGCTCAAGCAAGAAAGTTTACTCCTTGACTGCCAAAGAGGAAAAAGTTACCCTCTATGGGCAAAAGGAAGCCCTGAAAAAGATCAGTTCCCTGACTTTGGATGTTGATCTGACTGATATCAAGTCTTCGGTCACCAAGTCCTTCCGCCTGCCAGTTCCAAGCGGGGTTGCCTGGATTTCACCAGGCAGCGTGGACGTCCAGATCGAAGTCAGCGATTCGAACAACTAGAAAAAAGAAAGGTTCTTTGCAACATGCTTAAATATTTTGGTACTGACGGTGTCCGCGGTGAAGCGAACAAGGTTTTGACCCCGGAAATGGCCTTTAAACTGGGCCGGATGGGCGGCTACGTGCTGACCAAGGAAAAGGAAGACGGCGGCCAGGCCCGGGTTCTGGTTTCAAGAGACACCCGGATTTCTGGTGAAATGCTGGAACACGCCTTGATTTCAGGCCTTTTGTCAGTCGGCATTGAAGTTTTGGAATGCGGGGTCATGACCACACCTGGCCTGTCCTACCTGGTCCAGGCCCAAGGGGCAGATGCCGGCGTGCAGATTTCTGCTTCCCACAACCCGGTTGAAGACAACGGGATCAAGTTCTTCGGCAGCGATGGCTTGAAGCTGTCTGACGCCAAGGAAGAAGAAATCGAAGAACTGATCGACACTAAGCAGGACATGCTGCCGCGACCATCAGCAGAGGGCCTGGGCACGGTAACCGACTTCCGCGATGGCAGCAACAAGTACATCCAATTCTTGGAAAACACTATTCCGGAAGACTTGAGCGGGATCAAAGTCGTAATCGACGGGGCCAACGGGGCAGCCAGCTCCTTCATCTCCCGTTTGTTTGCCGACCTGGATGTTGACTTTACCACTATTTCAACCCACCCAAACGGGCTCAACATTAACGACCACTGCGGGGCCACCCACACTGCCCGCCTGCAAGAAGAAGTTGTCAAGCAAGGTGCCCAACTGGGCCTGGCCTTTGACGGGGATGCCGACCGCTGCATCGCGGTTGACGAAAACGGCAATGAAGTCGACGGCGACCACATCATGTACGTGATTGGCTCTTACCTGGCTGACCATGGCCGCTTGAAGAAGGACACAATCGTGACGACCGTCATGAGCAATCTGGGCTTCACCAAGGCTCTTGAGCGCCGGGGTATCAAGAATGTCCGCACCCAAGTCGGTGACCGCTACGTATCTGAAGAAATGCGGGCCAACGGCTACAGCCTGGGCGGGGAACAATCCGGCCACGTGATCATCAGCGACTACCACAACACTGGTGACGGTATGCTGACCGGGATCCACCTGATGCTGGTCATGAAGAAGACTGGCAAGTCTTTAACTGAACTTTTGGCTGACTTCAAGGAATACCCGCAAGTTTTAGTCAACGTTCCAGTTAAGGACAAGAACAGCTGGAAGAACCACCAGGCAGTAGTTGACGCGATTGACTCCGTTGAAAAGGACATGGCTGGCGACGGCCGGGTCCTGGTCCGTCCTTCAGGTACCCAGGAGCTGCTCCGGGTTATGGCTGAAGGCCCGACCCAGGAAATCACCCAGGAATACGTTGACCGGATCGTCAAGGTCGTTACGACGGAAATGGGCGAATAAAAAAGCAAGTTAAAAAGCTGTAAAGCTGAGAAGAAGGAAAGTTCAAATTGAGCTTTCCTTTTCTTTTGGCTGATTTTTTTCTTTTTTTGCGGAAAAAATTTTGCAATAATTAAGTAAGAACAGGCTTTGGACTACATAGGAGGAAAATATGGCGATTAAAATGCTGGCCATCGACTTAGATGGCACCCTGCTAACTGACAGCAAGACGATTCTGCCCGGGACCTACAAGGCCCTGCAGGAAGCGAAAGCAGCCGGGATCAAGATTGTGCTGACTTCTGGCCGGCCCTTGTCGGGCATCAAGGGCTACGCGGAAGAATTAGGCTTAAGCGGCAGTGAAGAGTACGCGATCCTCTTCAACGGGGCGGTAGTGCAGAACTTAGACGGCCGGGTCCTGATCAGTCATGATCTGGACTTTGGCGACTTCAACACCCTCCTGCACATGCAGCGGCTCAGCGACGTCAACCTGGACTTTGAAACCCCGGACCGTTTTTACACTTTGGACAAGAAGATCTCCATCCGCCTGCAGATTGACGGGGCGGAAACCAAGAACCAGCTCTGGATTCAAGACAGAAGCGACTTCAAGAAGGACTTTACCTTTGCCAAGGCAGTCTACCAGTGCGATGACCCGGACCAGGTCGACCGCCTCTGGAACCGGCTGCCGGACTGGTTCTTCCAGTCCTACGCGGTTGTCCGCAGCTGGCCGGAAGTCGTTGAAGTCGGGTCACTGGCCGCTTCAAAGGGCTACGCGGTTAGCGAGCTGGCCTCAAGACTGGGCCTGTCGAACAGTGAAGTCATGATCTTCGGTGACCAGGGCAATGACCGGTCCATGTTTGAAATCCCTGACTTCAAGCGGGTGGCCATGGGTAATGCCATCGACGAGATCAAGGACCTGGCTGACTACGTCACTGACACCAACGAGCGTGACGGGATCGCCAAGGCCCTGCGGAAATTAGTTCTATAAGCGAAGAGGACAGATCTGCGGATCTGCCTTTTTTCTTTTTCAGGAGGAAAAATGACTACGGCAGAAATTGAAGAAAAAATCACCGGAATTTTTGAGGAGGCAATCCGGCAAAAGACCGTAAATGGCGTCTCTTATGCTTTGGTTGACCAGGGTGGGGTCAGCCGGCACTATCTGGGCCAGGCTGAGCTGGGGCAATTCTATGACCTGGCCTCCTTGACCAAGGTGGTGGGGACGGCCAGCGGGATTTTTAAGGAAATGGCTGCAGGGAAAATCAGCTTGAAGGACCGGGTGGGAGACTTTTTCCCGGCGGCTTGTTCAGCTGTTACAGTAAAGGACCTGCTCCTGCACACCAGCGGCCTGCCGGCGGACTTGGATGATGTCTGGCAATACCAAAGCCCGGGGGAAGTCTGGGAGGCGGTTTTAGCCACTAAGCCCCTTTTTTTACCTGGCCAGGAGTCAATATATTCCGACCTCAACTTCATTATCTTGGGCAAAATTTTAGAGCAGGTCAGCGGGCAGGACTTGAGCAGCTTTTTGCGGGAGGAGATTTTTGCCCCTTTGGGGATGCGGGAGACTGGTTTCTTGCTTAAGGGCAAAAGGGACAACTTTGTCAAAACAGAAATAACTAAGGAGAGAGGGCAGGTCTGGGGGAACGTCCATGACGAAACCGCCTGGCAAATGGGCGGATTGGCCGGCCATGCCGGTCTCTTTTCCACTCTAGATGACCTGGCCCGCTTCAGCTCCTTTTACCTAACGACAGCTAGTCCGCTTGTGGCTGGCCTGTTTGACTATGACTGCTTTGAGCGGACCCTGGCCTGGATCCGCTGGCAAAAGGGCTGCCGCTTTCTCTGGCATAGCGGCTTTACCGGTCCGGGATTAGGCCTGGACCTTGAAAATGGGCGCGCCCTGGTCATTTTGGCCAGCTCCGTTTACCCCAAGCGGGGCAACAAGGCCTGGCTGCTGGCCCGCCGGCAGGCGGCCAAGACTTTTTTCGGCGGCGGCTACCGGGAAGAAAAATAAGAATAGATTGTTGACAAATGTAAACTATGCTGTAAAATAGTCTTTATAAAGGTTACAGATGTAAACGAGGAGGAAGGAAATGAACGAAGATTGCCGGATTTCAGACGCGGAATGGCAGGTTATGCGGGTCGTCTGGACCCTGGGCCAGGCCAATAGCAGCGAGATTATTGAGCAATTAGCGGCAAAATGTGCCTGGAGCCCGTCAACGGTCAAGACCCTGCTGCGGCGCTTGGAAAAGAAGGGCTTTTTACTGGTTGACCGGCAAGGTCACCGCTTCGTATACCGGGCGGCTAAAGCTGAAAGCGAAGCGATGCAGGAGAGCTTGACGGCCGAGTTTGCCGCAATGTGCGATATGCACAAGGGGGAGATGCTCCTCCGGCTGCTGGATGACCTGCCTTTAAGCAGAAGCGACCTTGAAGCGATTGCCAAAAAGGCGGCCGAAAAGGCGAAGACGGCTCCGGAAAAAGTTGGTTGCAATTGTTTAAGTACTTGTGAGCATATGGAAGGTGAACGGGAATGTTAGTTAATGGATTAGTAATTTTGGCCGCGGCCGCTTTGATCGGCTTGATCATCTGGTGGTTTTTCGGCAATTTCCAAAAGAGCAGCCAGCAGGCGGATCTGGCCAATGGCCGCCAGGAAGGGCAGGTAGTCGTCAAGGGCGGCTATGAGCCGGAAGTGCTCTACTTAAAGCAGGGCGTGCCGGCAGAAGTAACTTTTAAGATGGAAGACAAGACGGCCTGCCTCAGCCATGTGGTCTTTTCTTCTTTAGGCGTTGACAAGGACCTAAGCAAGGAAAAGCTGGCCAAGGTCCAGATCCCGACCGACAAGGCCGGGGAGATCGACTATGCCTGCGGCATGGACATGTTTCATGGGAAGATTGTGGTTAGATAATGAAATTGACTAATTGGCGCCGCTTTTGGCTGTCCCTGTTTTTGGCCCTGCCCATGCTGGCCCAGATGCTGTTGATGATCTGGGGAATCATGCTGCCAGGGATCAAGACCTATTCGCTGATTGCCACCAGCTTGATTATGCTAATTGGGGCAGGACCCTATATTCAAAGCGCCTGGGCAGCTTTGAAACGCCACCAGGCCAACATGAACAGCCTAATCGCCATCGGCACCAGCGTGACTTATATCTACAGTCTCTTTGCCTACTTCACTGGCCGGCCGGTCTACTTTGAAAGCGCGGCTTTTATCTTGATTTTTGTCTTGCTGGGGGATGCCCTGGAAGAAAAAATGCATGACCGGGCAGCAGCTTCTTTGAATAAGTTACTGGAACTCCAGGCCAGTGAAGCTGAGGTCAAGCGGGGAGAAGACTTTGTTAAGCTTCCCTTGGACCAGGTCAAGGCCGGCGACATAATCAAAGTGCGGCCGGGCGGCAAGGTGCCGGTTGACGGCCGGCTTGTATCCGGGCAAAGCAGCGTCAATGAAGCCATGGTGACTGGGGAGAGCATGCCAGTCGCGAAAAAGCCCGGTGACAAGGTGATCGGGGCAACCATCAACGGCAGCGGCAGCTTTTTGATGGCGGCTGAGCAGGTCGGGGAAGAGACCATGCTGGCCCAGATCGTCCAAGTGGTCAAGCAGGCCCAGAACTCCCGGGCCCCGATCCAAAAACTGACTGACAAGGTGGCTAACTACTTCGTGCCGGCGGTATTGATCGTCAGCATCCTGGCCTTTGCTATTTGGGATGTCTTCAGTCCCGTGGGCCCGGTTCAAGCCATGCTCTACGCAGTTTCCGTCATCGTGATCGCCTGCCCGTGTGCCTTGGGTTTAGCTACCCCGACAGCCTTGATGGTGGCCAGCGGCCGCAGCGCCCGGATGGGGGTCTTGATCAAGGACGGGGAAATCCTGGAAGCAGCTGCAAAAATCAAGACTATTGTTTTTGACAAGACCGGGACATTAACGGTCGGCCAGCCCCAGCTGGTGGACCAGGTGGGGGATAAAGCAAGTCTTAGCCTGGCGGCCAGTCTGGAAGCCAATTCTGAACATCCTTTGGCCCAGGCCATCGTGACCAGCGCTAAAGAAGGCGGCCAGCCTCTCTTGCCAGTCAGCGATTTTTTGGCTGAAGAAGGCAAGGGGGTAGAAGGCAAGGTAGCTGGTCACTTAGTCAAGGTGGGCCGGGCTGACTACGTCAGCGCCTCAGACGCTTGGCGCCAGCAGGCAGAAGGCTTGGCGGAAGCCGGCAAGACGGTGGTTTATGTCCAAAAAGATTCTTCCGTCATTGGCCTCTTGGCCCTGCAGGATGCTCCCCGCCCAGAAGCAAAGGCCGTCCTCAGTGAGCTTAAAAATCGCGGAATCAAGACGGTCATGTTAACTGGCGACAACCAGCAGCTGGCGGAAAAAATCGGCCGCCAGCTGGGCATTGACCAGGTCGAAGCGGGACTTTTGCCCGGGGAAAAAGCTGACCGCTTGGCCAAATTGCAAGAAGCAGGGCCGGTGGCCTTTGTCGGCGACGGCATCAACGACGCACCGGCCTTGTCACTAGCTGATGTCGGCATTGCCATGGGCAGCGGGACCGACGTGGCCAAGGAAGCCGGCGGCATCGTCTTGATGACTAGCGACTTGACCGGGGTTTTGCGGGCGCTTGACTTGTCCAAGCAGACCTTCACGCGGATCAAGCTGAACCTTTTCTGGGCCTTGATCTACAATTTGATCGGGATTCCGGTCGCGGCCGGCCTCTTCTCCTTTATCGGGGTCAGCCTCAGCCCGGAACTGGCCGCTTTGGCCATGGCCTTCAGCTCCGTCTCAGTCTTGCTGTCATCATTAATGTTGAACTGGACTAAGATCGCCGGGGCAGGCAAAAGCTGATAGAGCAATTATGAAATAATGGAATAAGGCTTTAAATAGAAGTACCATGCTGGTGCTTCTATTTTTCTGTTTGCTTTTGAAGCGCTTTCTGATGTAATCTTATAATTAGTGCGTTAATTAACGATCTAGGAAGAGACAAAAAGAGGCAAATAATGGATACAGTAAAAAATTATCTCAGCGTGGCTTTTTTCGCCTTTTGGGGCGGCCTGGCCCGCTATGGCTTAACGGAAGCATTTTCCTTTTACGGGACGGTGATTGCCAACCTTTTGGGCTGCTTTCTCCTGGCCTTTCTGACCTACTTTTTCCTGAGAACGTCCAATAATAGCCGGGCCTGGCTGACCATAGGCCTGGGGACGGGCTTCGTGGGAGCCTTTACGACTTTCTCCAGCTTCAACCTGGATGCCTTCAAGCTGCTGCTTGGCGGGCAAAATTTCGGAGCTTTGCTTTACTTTACCGGCACGATCGCGGCTGGCTTCCTCTTTGCCTGGGCAGGCAAGCAGGCGGCCAACTTCGCCGCGGGCAAACTTTTGGAAAGGGGGTAACAAGATGATTTTTGCGGTTGGATTCGGCGCCAGCCTGGGGGCTGTAGCCCGCTATGCTTTGACCAGTTATGGCAAGAAGCACTGGATGCAGGGGACGGCCTATCCTCGGCCGACTCTTTTGATCAATCTGACAGGGGCCTTTTTCCTGGGCCTGGCCTTTGCCTTGCGGCTGCCGGCTAGCGTCTATGCCTTCTTGGGCACCGGCGTCTTGGGCGGCTACACGACTTTTTCCACTTTGAACACGGAAATGGTCTCTTTGGCTGATAACGGGCAAAAGCACGTCCTCAAGCGCTATTTGCTGGCCAGCTATTTGGGCGGGGCGGTCCTTTTAACTTGCGGATATTATCTTGGAAGTCTGCTATGAAAAAAAGCCAACTGATTCTGCGCAAGAGCCTGTGCAGCCTGGCAGCCATAATTTCCCTGGTCGCTCTTTTGAGTAGCCCTGTCACCTTTAAAATGTATGAGGTCAAGGACTATGCGTCCAGTTTGATCGACACTTTTGCCAACCAAAGCGATGTCAGCGCCATGTCGATCGCGGCCAAAGCCGCGGTAGAATCGGGCCTGAAGCAGGACCTGGTTGACCAATTGCCAGACAAGGTGGAGATTAGCGAGTCCCATCTCAGCCTCTACCGGCTGGTTTCCCGCTACCGGCAAAACAAGCGCCTGCAGTCCAGCGATTTAAAGCTGCCAGCCAAGAACAAGGTCCAGCTTTTTATGGATGACTTGATCCTCTATTTGGTCAACAGTGAACTGAAGGTGCATGAAGGGGAATTGCAGCAGATTACGCAAATCTACCAGCTCTCCTTGTGGATCATCTGCGTCCTTTACTTGCTGGGCGTGGCCCTGCTCCTCTTCAACCGTTACTGGTCCTGGCTGCCTTTTGTGCTGGGAGCGGCCAGTGCCTTTGGCTTCCAGGTCTTTATTACCCATACCTTGACGGAAATGGTCCAAAAAGAAGTTTACTCCAAGATGCTGTTCACCTATTCTTGGGGCAGCTGGGCCGGCTTTCTTCTGGCCCTAGCCCTGGCCGGCTACCTTTTTTATCTGGATGTTTGCCGTTATCGGGCGAAGAGAAAGGCTAATAAGAATAAAGAAGCGAATAATAATTAAAAAACTATGTTAAGAGTCAAGGCGGCTAGTCTTGGCTTTTTTCATGCTGGGAAAAGCCCCGCATTTTCTTATAGGAAAGCAGTCCCAGCTTGCTCTGTTATAACAACTTTTATATAATATAAAGAATGGGTTAACACCAACCTACCTCTGCATCTTTAAATACAAATTAATTTATGCTTAAAGATTTTTGCCAGTTTGCAGGCAAACCGTGTTTATTAGGAGTGGTTTTATGAAAAAAAGAGCGAAGAAGGCTGAGCTGGATAAAATCGCGCAGAGCGAAGTACCAATAGCACTTTATCAATCAAAAAATAAGCAGATTAAAGCCATTGCCGTGTCTAAGGGCCTGTGTGAGCTCTATGGCTTGCCGGCGGCTGAGCTTAAACAGCTGCTGGGCCAGGACCTGGAAGCAGACCGGGTCACCCTAATGGAAATCCATGGAGATGTGGCCAGAAGCACTCATAGCTGGCAGCGGCCAGGAGTCGCTGAATTCTCAGCCAAGCAGCAGGCAATCAGTCTTGCAAAGGCAACAGTTAGCTTAAGCAAGCTGGATTTGTTTAATGAGGACAGTTTGTTTTTGACCGATCCTCAAGCAATCGCGGCATCTTTTCCGCAACTCGTGGCCTGCTATGGGGATAACTACCAGTTAAACAACAGTTTGCTGGCACCATTCTACGAAAGAGGAGAATTGAGAGGCCTGGTAGCTGTTGAAAACCTCAACCCGGCCTTGAACCTGGACTTCAATGACTTGATTGAACTGACGGCCGACTTCGTTGGAGCCAAGGTAACCGGCAAAAATTTGGAAGAGCAAAGAGACACTGATGTCTTGACCAAGCTGAATGACCGCCACCCTTACCTGGCCAAGCTGAACTTCTACCAGAAGTCCCAGACTTCAAGAACGGTGGGCGTGGCCTTCATGGACTTGAACGGCTTGAAAAAGGCCAATGATGAACTGGGTCATGATGCCGGGGATAAAATGCTGATTGCGGCCGGAAACTTGATCAGCCAGGCTTTTGGCCGCGACTATGTCTACCGGGTCGGCGGGGATGAGTTCGTGGTTTTGGATGACCAGAGCAGCCGGACGGAATTCGAAAGTCATTGTGCTGCTTTTGAGAAAGCTTTAACCCAGCCGGCCAGCCCATCGATCTCAATTGGGGCTGAATGGTGCCCGGACTCCCATTATTTGCGGGAAGTAGTTGAGAGAGCCGACCGGAAGATGCGGCGGCAGAAAAACGACTTTTACAAATCGCACAAGCGCTACCGTTGATGCTGGAGCAAAGAGGAAGAGGTTTAGTGATGAAAAAAATAACCGTACCATGTTTTATTCGCTGATCATGGCCTTAATTATGCTTGCTTTAGGCATCGTCAGCTTCTGGGGCCGGAACCAGGACAGCTTTGAAGGGCTTTTACCAGCCGGCTGGCAAGCTTACCGCCTGCAGCCTGGGCAATGACGGGGCCTTTCTGGCCAACTATGTCATAAAGAATGCCCTCCGGGTAGGGCTGGGCATCGTTTCTGTCGTCATGGGCTTGACCCTGCTGCTTTTTTCCATCTTCGAGCCTTTGACCAGCGCGCTCAAGCGCAGCCTGGGTTACTACTCAGTGGCCTCGATTTTATTTGCCGTCTTGCAGATGCAGGAAGAGATGCAGCTGACGGTGCTTTTTGGCCACTACCATGTCTGGCGCCTGTTTACCTACCCGGTCATGGTGCTCTTGCCATTTTTACTGATTATGACCATCAACGCGCAGCTGGACCAAGCTTTAAATGAGCGGAAATCCGAGCTCTACGCGGCTGCTAAGCAAGATTAAGAAGGAGACGCCAAGGCGTCTCTTTTTTCTTTAAAAAAGCTGCATGCTATAATATTTCTTACACTTTAGGGAAAGGTGACAAAAATGCAAAAAATTTTGTTTTTATGCCATGGCAACATTTGCCGGTCGCCAATGGCCGAATTCATCATGAAGCAGCTCCTGGCTGAAGCCGGCAAGGCTGACCAGGTTGAAGTTGCTTCCGCAGCCGTGACCGGCGATGAAATCGTTGGTGGGGTTGGCAATCCAATGGACCCCCGTGCCCAGCGGGAACTGGCCAAAAACGGGGTGCCATTTAGCCAGCACCGGGCCCGGCTTTTGACCCGGGAAGACTATGACAAGTATGACTACTTGATCGCCATGGACAGTGAAAACTTCATGGCCATGAACCAGATCTGCGGGGGTGACCCGGAAAGAAAGCAGTACAAGCTGCTCCAATTTGCTGGTAGCTATGCTGACATTGATGATCCCTGGTATACAAATGACTTTGACCTGGCCTTCCAAGAGATCAGCCGGGGCTGCCGGGGCCTGTTAGACCAGCTTTAGGCGAGGAATTTACGAAAACGCTTAAAGCGAGTACAATTAAGGGTGTAAGTTGTAAGAAAATTTTTAATTGTTTATGGCAATAGTAAGGATTTGTTTATGAAAAAGTATGTCATTTTGCACCCGACCGGCCGGATCTCCCGCCTGGTCATCAAGCACTTGCTGGCTGACCCCCAGTTCAGCGATGTGGAGCTGGAGCTTTTGACCCAGCGGCCGGAACTTTTGGCCGACCTGGCAAAGGGCGACCGGATCAAGCTGACTGAAGGAGCGGCAACTGACCTGGACAAGATCCTGGCAGTTACCAAGGATGCTGACCTGGTCTTCTTGGGCAAGGTTGATGACAAGAAGTTCACGGTGATTAGCAAGAACCTGGTCAAGGCAAGCCAGGAAAACGGCTTTGACCGGGTTATCGAATTAAGCCTGGCCGGCCTTTACTATGAAATTCCTGGGGAATTCGGCACCTGGGTTGATGAATGGGTGGGTTCCGGCCGCTTTTTGCCAGCCAGAGAGGCTGCCCACCGCCTGGAAGAAGCTGACCTGGACTACACCTTGATCAGAATGCCTGCCTTGACCGACTGGCCAGATGTCAAGTACTCCTTGACTGGCCGCTATGACGAGTTCGTCGGCACCTCTGTTTCAAGAGCCAGCGTGGCTGGCCTGGTCTTAAAGATCATGGCTGATCCAAGCCAGTACTCCCGGGCCAGCGTTGGCATCTCCCAGCCGGAAACGGCGGGTTACGTCCGGCCAGTTTACTAAAATAAGTCAGAGAAAAAGGCCTGCACGCGCGTGCAGGCCTTT
>NZ_KV793132.1:31686-139884 GCF_001808415.1 Lactobacillus sp. HMSC08B12
AAAGGCCTGCACGCGCGTGCAGGCCTTTTTGGTTTAAAAATATTGTATATTGTTTTTTAGCCGTTATTGCCTTTACTTGCTGGCTTTTGCCCCTTTTGGCAGGCGGCGGCCAATCAGCCAGACAGCCAAGAGGGCAATGACTGATTCAATGACAATGTAGAGGGCCCGCAGCTTGATAGTGGTCCCGCCCAGCCAGACATTGAAGACGATTGAGCCCAAAACCAGGGCAATCATCCAGGTCCATTGCTGCTTGTCAAAGGCCAGGCCGTATTCTTCTTCTCTTCTGCGGATGCCTGGGAAGATCCCGCCCAGGCCGATCAAGACCAGGCAGGCCACGATGTTGATGGAGAGTTCATACCACCAAACCCAGCTGCCTTCCTTGACGTCTTGCGGCATGAAGCCTAAGACCGTAGCGACAGCCGTGACGGCCAGGAGGGCAAAGCCGACCCACCAGGCGAAGGTGTCGTTTTTAATGTAGCGGTAAACTGACGGGTACTTGGAGGAGTTTTTGCCTCGGACCTTCATGAAGGAGTAGAAAATCCAGCAGGTAACGGCCGGAGAGATGATCCCGTTCAAGTTCAAAAGCCAGTTGAAGATGTCGTTCATGTCTGGCAGGAAAATCCCCAGAACCATGATGAAGCCGCTCAAAAAGACAGTCAGAATGTAGCCGTTGATCGGCAGGCCGTCCTTGTTGGTCTTCTTGAGGAACTTCGGCATGTACTTGTCCCCGGTGTCGGAGATCAGCATTCTGGTCATGGCGTCCAAAAGGACGGACAAGAGGGCCACATTGTAGAAGAAGGAGGCCCAGGCGTAGATGTAGACAAAGAGCTTGCCCACGCCGAATTGCTTGCCCATGGCGCCGAAGACGTAGTATTCACCGTTCATCTTCAAGTCGTTTGGCATGTGGTTGGCATCGATGTAGATGCCCAGGGCAATTGAGCCGAAGATGGTCAAAAAGCAGGTCATGAGGGCCAGGGCGATCATGGCCTTAGGGAATTCCCGCTTGGGGTCCTTCATCCGGGTCACGTATGGGGCGACCAACTCAGACCCGTTGACGGCATAGATCAGCATCCCCACGGTTGAGAAGTATTTAAGGTCAAACTTGGGGATGATGGTCTTCCAGGTAAATGGCGTCGCGGTCTTGCCGCCGGACTTGGCCAGGCCGGCAAAGGCCAGAAGCACGAAGAGGATGGTCATGATGAACATGGCCCAGCCCCCGATGTTGGACAAGACTTCCATTGATTTGGAGAATTTGTGTTCCAGCAGGGTCAAAAGGATAAAAATGACAAAGGTAATGGCCGTAAACATGGCCGTTGAGAGGAATTTCGGGTCCTCAAACTCGCCAGTTCCAGTCAACCCCCAGCCAACGTCAACCAAGAGGCAGTTGGCCGTGTCGACCACGTAAGGAATCGAAGCGGCCCAGTAGGTCCAGGCCGTGAAGTAGCCTAAAAATTCACCGTCAGTGGCTCTGACCCAAGAGGAGAGTCCGCCACCTTCATGGTTGAAAACTGAACCTAAGTGGCCAACGATCAAAGCGTAAGGAACCACGTAAAGGAACATCATCAAAACCCAGGAGGTGATGACCGCCATCCCTTGGTTTTGGAAGTTGTACATGATGTCTTCCAGCCCGATGACCGTGACAAAGGCCATCATGGCTAAAGTCTGCCAGGAAATATAATTTCCCTTTTTATCTAATTCGTCCATAAAAAATCCTTCCTGTTAAACAAAGTGTACTAACAAGAAGCCAGGCCCGGGGACTTGTTTAGCGATATCATTTCCATCTCCAATCTAGCAATTATTAAGCTCTTTTAAAGCAAAATCTATTTTACAGTGCTTATAAGGGGAAAAAAAGCCTTTTAACCATGATAGCGGTTCCTGGGCGAATATTTTCTGAGCAGAAGATTTCCTATCTGTTTTCTTTGGAGTACAATGAAAGACAAGTTAAATTTGACGAGGTGATTTTATGGAGAAAAAATTAGACAGCGCGATTTTCGCGGGCGGCTGCTTTTGGTGCATGGTGGCCCCTTTTGATACTTTGCCAGGTATTGAGAGCGTCACGGCGGGCTACACGGGCGGGCACGTGCCTAATCCGACTTATGAACAAGTTTGCAGCCATACGACTGGCCACACGGAGGCGGTCAAGATCGTCTTTGACCCGGACCTCATGTCTTATGAGGACTTGCTTGGCTACTACTGGCAGGTGACGGACCCGACTGACGCCAGCGGCCAGTTCCAGGACCGGGGGGACAACTACCGGCCGGTGATTTTTTACAATTCACCAGAGCAGAAGGCAGCAGCGGAAAAGTCCAAGCAGGAACTGGCGGAAAGCGGCCGCTTTGATGATCCGATCGTGACCAAGATCGAACCGGCAGCGCCTTTTTACGAGGCTGAAGACTACCACCAGCAGTTCTATTTAAAGCATCCAGACCGCTACGCGGCTGAAGAAGCCGGCGGCCGGGCCCAGTTTATCAAGAAGCACTGGGGCAAGTAGGCATAAGGGGGATGCATGAAGAAAGGTTTAGTGATGGAGGGCGGCGCCATGCGGGGCCTGTACACGGCCGGGGTGACGGACGTCCTCATGAAATATGGGATCAAGTTTGACGGGGCAGTTGGCGTTTCAGCCGGAGTGACCTTTGGCTGCAACTACAAGTCCCTGCAGCCCGGGAGGGTTTTACGCTATAACCTCCGCTATGGCAGCCGGCCCCAGTTTAAGAGCTGGCGGTCCTGGCTTAAAACCGGGGATCTCTACGGGGCGGACTTTTGCTACTATACTTTGCCGGAAGTACTGGATCCTTTTGACACGGCAGCCTTTGCCAGAAACCCCATGGACTTTTGGTGCGTGGCAACGGATGTGGAAACGGCCCAGCCGGCCTACCACAAATTGACCACCGGCAAGGGGCGGGACGTGGCCTGGATCCGGGCTTCGGCCTCGATTCCCGTTTTCGCCCGGCCGGTTAAAATCGGGGGCCACGCTTACTGGGACGGGGGCGTCAGCGACTCCATCCCGGTCCGTTTTCTTTTGGACAAGGACTATGACAAGGCAGTGGTCATTTTGACCCAGCCGGCTGGCTATCAAAAAGAGCCATCGCGTTTGCAGCCAGTCGTTGACCGGGTCTTGAAAAAGTACCCGGCTGTCGTGGCGCGCCTAAGGCAGCGGCATTTGGAATATAATGCCTGCCTGGCTTATATCGCCAAAGAGGAAGCAGCCGGCCACCTCTTTGTCTTCCGGCCCAGCCAGGGGATCGACGTCAGCGCCATGGAAAAGGATCCCAACCGCCTTAAGGCGGTCTACCAAGTCGGCGTGAGGGATGCCAAGCGGCAATTGGCGGCCTTGAAGGAATTTTTACAAGATTAAGCACAAAAAACGGTGACTGAGCTAAGGCTCAACCACCGTTTTAATTTGCACTTGTTAAGTGCTTTTTCTTTATTCTCTTTTTCTTTTAGTCGCCGAACTTAGCCAGCTTCTGGTAGTTGGCCAGCATCCAGTCAGCATAGCTGACCTTGTTTGGCATGGTTTCACGGACTTCCACGATCGGGATGCCCTGCTTCTTGGCCTTCTTGACGAAGGACTTGACCGTGTCGGAGCTGGCCTGGGTGTTGTTGACGAAGAAGGCAATCTGCTTTTTCTTGATGGCTTCATTCATCTGGGCGATCACGGCCGCGCTCGGGTCGGTTTCCTTTTCAGTAGCTTCTTCAAAGTTCTTATTGCCGATCTTGAAACCGGTCCGCTCTAAAGCGTAGTCAAAAACCGGCTCGCTGACGAAGACCGGCTTGGCCTTGCTGCCCTTGATTCCGTCAGCAACTTTTTCGATCTTGTCGATCTTCTGCAAATACTTCTTGCCCTGGGCCTGGTAGTAGCTGGCGTGCTTTTTGTCAAGCTTGCTGAGCTTCTTGACCAGGTAGGCGACGTACTTTTTTGGCATATTTAGGTTGTACCAAATGTGGGGGTTGGCGCTGGAATCCAGCTGCATCAAGTCTTCCCCGACCTTGACAGCCTTCTTGCCATTAGAGGCGGCCAGGTTGCCCATCCAGCTGTCATAGCCCATCCCGTTGGCAACGATGATGTCGGCGTCAGCCACCGTCTTGGCCGCATTAGTCGTCGGCTCATAGTCATGGGGGTCAGAGTTGCCGTTAGCGATCAAGGCGGTAGCCTTACCATACTTGCCGACGATATTTTGCGCGATGTCGGCGTAAATGTTGGTCGAAGTTACAATCTTGATCTGGCTCTTGGAACTTTGTTCATCCTTGGCGCAGCCGGCTAAAAAGAGAGTGGTCAAAAGCAAAATTGGCCAGATAATTAACTGTCTGTGTGTTTTCTTCATGTCTTTTCCTTTCAAGATCTGCAGCTTGCCTGCAAATCATATTAGAATACGGGAAAAATAGCCAAAAGTCAATAAGAATGACGAAAATGATGGTAAAATAAACTACATGAATGATTTTAAGTTTAGCAAAAGAGAAAAGATTTACCTCCTCCTGGCCCTGGCTGTCTTGGTCATGCTCTTCATCTCAAGCTCGATGACCTACCATGAGCAGAAGATGAAGGCTGGTTTTATCCATACCTACCTAGGCTGGCTGGAAGATTTAATCCACCGGCTCAATATCTATTACGGCGGGGTCTGGCACAATGTCAAGACTGACGGGTCAGCTGGCTTCACCCAGTTCGTGGTCCGGAAACTGGCCCACTTTACCAGCTACTTCTTCTATGGCCTTTTTGCCTATTTGGGCTTAAGAAGAGTTTTCGTTATCAAATGGACCGGCCCCCTCTTTGTCTGGGCCAGTGCCTTTGCCTTCGCGGCCATGGATGAGTTCCACCAGTTCCTGACCGGGGACCGGACCCCCAGCGTGCATGACGTGATGCTGGATGCCAGCGGGGCCTTGCTGGCCATTGTTTTGGCGGTGATTTTTTATCAGGTTAAGCAGCGCAGGGAGCGAAAAAAGGCGGCCATTTAGGGGCTGAAGCCGTTGAATTTCTGCCCTTCCTGAGTTATTATAAAAAAGTTGATTATATTAATTACAGAAAGAAGGATCCTAAATGTCAGGACATTCAAAATGGCACAATATTCAAGGCCGCAAGAATGCGCAAGACGCTAAGAGAGGGAAGGTTTTCCAAAAGCTCTCCCGTGAAATTTATATGGCTGCAAAGAGTGGTGGTCCTGACCCTTCAGGTAATCCAAGCTTGCGTTTGGTCATGGACAAGGCACGGGCTGCCAACATGCCAAAGGACAACGTCCAACGGGCCATCAAGAAGGCTGAAGGCAACTCAGACGAACACTACGATGAAGTAACTTACGAAGGTTACGCACCGGGTGGTGTTGCCATCCTGGTTGAAGCCTTGACTGACAACAAGAACCGGACTGCCTCATCCGTACGCGTGGCCTTCACCCGCAACGGCGGCAGCCTTGGTGCTACTGGGTCAGTTGCCTACATGTTCGACCGCAAGGGCTACATTGTAATCGACCGGTCAACTACTGACGCGGATGAAGACCAAATGCTGATGGACGTCATGGAAGCCGGCGGCGACGACCTGCAAACCAGCGACGACGCTTACGAAATCTACACTGACGCCAAGAGCTTCACTGCTGTCCGCGATGCTTTGGAAAAGGCCGGCTACCAGCTGGCAGTTTCTGAACTGACTATGGTGCCGCAAAACACCACTCCAGTTCCAGCAGACAAGAAGGAACAATTTGAAAAGCTGGTTGACGCTTTGGAAGACGACGATGACGTTTCCAACGTTTACACCGCTGCAGCTGACGAAGAAGAATAATTAAGCTGTAAATAAACTATACAAAACGCGACTTTCTGAGGAAAGCCGCGTTTTTTTATTGCTAATTTCCCATAAATTACTACTCAAAGTGCTCTATCACTTGATATATCAACCTTTTAGAGGGTTTCGTTGAGTTTAAGTTATAACTCAAAAAATATTATCTTAAACTTCGAAAAAGGCCGTAATAGTAGGCTTTTTAGACATTGAGTTGTAAAATCCTGGGAAATTAGCATTTATGCTCTTTTACGATTTTTTGGAAAAATTTTGCCTTCTCAGAAAAAAATCGCCACTTTTGGCGTACTAGTAAGTGGAGGAGGAAAAAAGAAAGGAGGACCTTGTGGAAGTTGCAGACAAAGCCCGGCAAATGCTGGAAGAAGCAGTTAGGATCCGGGCCAGTGACATCTTTTTCCTGCCGAAAAAGGGCATCTATAAACTTCGTCTGCGGGCCGGGGATCTGGAGGAAAGGCCGTCCCTGACCCGGGAGGCGGGAAATGAACTGATCAACTGGTTTAAGTACCAAGCTGAAATGGATATTGCCGAACACCGCCGCCCCCAGGTCGGCAGCATGGCTGTCAATTTGGCGGGGCAGGACTACTGGCTCCGCCTCTCCAGCGTGGGTGATTACCGGGGGGAGGACTCATTGGTCATCCGGATCATCTATGCTTTGGGGGAGAGCCGGTACTTTTTCCCGGACCAGTTTGGGGACTTGGTGGACCTTTGCTGGCTGCGGGGGATGATCGTGACCAGCGGGCCGACGGGGTCGGGTAAGACCACGACCATGTATGAACTGGCCAGAAAGCTCAGCCAGACGAAAATGGTGATGACGATTGAAGACCCGGTGGAAGTGTATGAAGAGAGCTTTTTTCAGGCCCAGGTCAATGCCGGGGCCGGGATCAGCTATGCCAGCCTTTTAAAGGCGGCTCTTCGTCACCGGCCGGATGCCTTGATCATCGGTGAAATCCGTGATGAAGAGACGGCCCATTTAGCGGTTGACGCGGCATTAAGCGGCCACCTGGTTTTAGCCACAGTGCATGCCAAAAGTACCTACCAAACCATTTCCCGCCTGGAGAGCCTGGGGGTTAAAAATAACGAGCTGGTTAACTGCTTGACGGCGGTTTCCTATCAGCGCCTTCTGCCGGGCAAAAAGGGGCCAGCCTGCTTGCTGGACTTGGCCAGCCGGGAGGACTTACTGGCGGCTCTGGGTCAATCCGTCAGAGGTAATTTCGCGGCTTGGGAGGAAAACTTAAGCAGGCTGGTGGAGAAAGGAGAGATAAGCGCGGATGTGGCAAGGCAATATAAAGGCGGCTAAGTTGAAGCAGAGTGAGCAGGTGGAGCTCTTGGCCTTTTTGGCAAACTGTTTAAAAAACGGCTTTTCCTTGACCAAGAGCTTGCAGCTCTTGCCCCTGCTTTGGCCCAAGCGGAAAAAGCAGCTGGCCCGGCTGGATGAAAAAATGCGGCAGGGAGAAGAACTGGGTCAGCTTTTCGCGGGCCTGGGCTTTAACAAGACGACGGTGACCCAGCTGGACATGGCACTTAGCCAAGGGCGGCTGGATGAATCCCTGGACCAGCTGGCCCTTTTGGGGCGGATGAAGAATGAGCAAGTCAAGAAGCTGGAGGGGGAACTGGCCTACCCGGTCGTTTTGGCAGGGATGATGACCTTGATTTTAATCTTCATGCAGAACTTTTTGTCGGTAGAATTTGCTGGCAGTTCCGCCAAACAGGGGGACCTGCTCTTGCTGATTTTAGTTTTTTTACTGGTTTTGGTCATCATGTTAGTCGTTATCGCGGCAGCTTACATGAAGAAGCAGGACTACCAGTCTTTTAAAAAGCTCCTGACCTGGCCGGTTTTCGGGCCAGTGGTGGCCTTGTATGGCCAGTATTTGATCTCTTATGACCTGGGCATGCTTTTGGCCAGCGGCTTTTCCCTGCAGCAGATGTGTGACTTTGCCTGCCGGCAGGCGCCGGGGTCACTGCAAGAAGAAGTGGGCCGGCGGGCGCGAGACGCGATTCTGCGGGGGAAGAAAGGGGAAGAGGTCATCCAGAAGGAGCCATTTTTGAGCCAGGAGCTCTTGATGTTGCTGCAGGCGGGCAGTGAACGGGAGGAACTGAGCCGGCAGTGCCTGCTTTTGTCCCGGCTTTTGTTCAACCGCCTGCGCCAGAAGCTGTCCAAGCTAATCGTTAGCGTGCAGCCGGTCTGCTTTATCTTGATCGGCCTGTGCATTATTGGAATGTATTTAAAGCTGCTTTTGCCGATTTACGACAGTATGCAGCAGCTTTAGTTTTGCGGAGGAAAAAAGGAAATGAAACATTTAAGACGGTTTTGGCCAAAGCGCCAGCGGGCTTTTACTTTAATTGAAATGGTGATCGTGGTCGCAATTATCGCGACTTTGGTTCTTTTGATCTCGCCAAATTTGCTAGCCCAAAAGGACCATGCCGATAAGCGGACTAACGATGCTTTTACCACGACCATTAAGACCCAGGTGGAGCTATATGAAGAAAATACGGGCAAGAAGCCGGCCTCTTTCCAGGAAATGGTGGATGCCCACTACTTGACGCAAAAGCAGGAGGAGCAGGCTGAGGATAAGAAGCTGGCGATCGGCGACTTCGCCAAGGGCGGAGAATGAGGCAGAAGGCCTTCAGCCTGCTGGAGACGGTGATAACCTTGGCTATCGCGGGGATGCTGCTGGGTATCGGTGAGATGAGCTTTCAAGGCTTTGAAGACAAGATCAATTTTGACCGCTTCTGCCGGCAGGCGGCGGGACTTTTTCAAGAGAAAATCAGAAGTGCCGCCATTACGGGAAAAAGAGTCGTGATCTACAACCAAAGCAGCCAGGGCAAGCTGGAAGTCATTCAAGACGGCCGGCATGAGAGCCTCAAGATTCCAGATGGAGTTACGGTTTATACCAACTTTAACAATACATCAGGCTGGACAATCAGCAGCGACGGAACCACCAGCCAGGCCTTCACGCTGAGAATCATAAAAAATGATCAGGGGAAAAAAGAGTATGAGAAAGCATATACCTTTTTGCTGTCGTGGGGGAAGATCAATAAAAAGTAAACAGGAAGGCTTTTTGGCCCTGGAGGCGGTAGTGGCTTTGGCCATCGTCTGTATTGCGCTAACTGCCATGTTGACCTGCCTCAGCGGGCTAAAGAAACTAGAGCAAGAGTCAAGCCAGCGGGCCAACCAGGCCCTGGCCTACCGGATGCTGAAGGAGTGCCCGGTCAAGCGGGTCAAGGTCAGGGACCATGAGTATGTCTTGACCGGCAAAGGAGACCTGTATGATGAAACCCAGCAGAAGATTTGCCAGAAGTAAGGCTTTCAGCTTGCTGGAGACCATGGTCGCCCTCTTGGTGACGGTGATTTGCCTGTCTCTTTTGTCCTCTAGCCTTAAGCTTTTTACCCTCTTTGAAAAAGACCGGCACGATCCTAATGAACTGGTCTTCTCTTATGTCCAGTTCGCCAAGTTTTTGAAAAAGGACAGCCAGCGGACCTATATTGATCTGGAGAATTCCAATCCTTTGAAGATCATGTTTATCAAAGAAGAGAAAAAGGAAGACAAGGAGGGGGAAGAAAAGATAGACAAAGCTGGCTACGTTCTGGAAATGGACAATGGCGGAAATAATCTTCGGGTCAGAAGATCCGGACCAGACGGCGGCAACATGACCCTGCTGCCAATCTGGGGAGCAACGTTCGCGGCCAGGGATGGCTTGATGGAGGTCCATATCAATGAAAAGGGGAAAAGGTCAATTTTGTATTTTAAAGTCGACAAGGCACCGGAAAAAGAAAAGGAGGCTGAGAAAAAGACTGAAGATCAGAAAACAGACCAGGCTAAACCGGCAAAGGGGGAGCGTCCTGCTGACCAGCGTGCTACTGCTAGTCACGACAATTCTGCTGATTGAAAGTTACCTGGATGCTTATCAGCATGTCATTAAAATCAACCAGCTGCTGGCAAGTTACCTCTGGGGCGGGTGAAATTTCTTGCACCCTTCCTTGTAAATCATTAGAATTGGTATGTATTTCAAAGAAGGGTGGACTTAAGTCATGAATAGAATTGAAGAACTGTTTGGGCAGACTCTGGAAGCAGTCGAATGCCTGCAAGAAGCCTTGAACGTGTCCCTGGCTGATGCCTTGGTGGAAACTTTTGACAACCTGGAAAGCGGGAAAATCCGCGTGGAAATGGAAGCCCCGGACCAAAAGACGGTGGCTGAGCTTAAAGAACGCTACGCGGCTTTGGACTACAAGAACTGGTCCAAGGCCCAGAAAGAACAGGTCTATGGCCTCCTGGTCCTTAAGGCCGTCAACGATGACGGCCGGGATGCTAACCAGATGCCGACTCCGCCGCTTTTAGCCACGGTCTTGACCCTGTTTATGGACAAGCTCCTGCCTAAGAGAAAGCAAGTCCTGCTGGACCCGGCAGTGGGCAGCGGCAACCTGCTCTTTTCTGTTGACCAGCAGCTGGCTGCCCAGAATCATTCAGAAGACCGCTTTGACCTGGTTGGCCTGGATAATGATGAAGAAATGCTCAACTTGGCCGACGTGGCCGCCCACTTGGCGGGGTTAAAGGCCGACTTCTACTGCCAGGATGCCCTGACCGGCTGGCCTGTCAAGCCAGACGTAGTGGTCAGCGACCTGCCGATCGGCTTTTACGCTAACGACGACAATGCCAAGAACTTTGACCTCCGGACCAAGGAGGGGCACGCCTACGCGCACGTCCTCTTCGTTGAGCAGATCGTCAAGAACCTGGCTGAAGACGGCTTTGCCTTCCTTTTGGTCCCGCAGAACATGCTGACTGGTACGGTTGGGGCTGACTTTATGCCCTGGCTGGCAAGTAAGGTCTACCTGCAGGCGATCGTGCAATTGCCAAGCAGCTTATTCCAAAGCAAGATAAGTCAAAAAAGTATCCTTATCTTCCAAAACCACGGCCAAAGCAAGCCGCCGAAGGAAGTTTTGCTCACAAAGCTTGAAAATCTGAAGAAGGAAGAATCTTTGGTAGCCCTTAATATTAAACTGAACGAGTGGTATACTAAGAAAGATAATTAAGTTTGTGAAGTGAGTAAAAGGAGTTTTTTAATAATGGATAAGATTTTAGCAATCAACTCTGGTTCATCTTCATTTAAGTATAAGCTGTTCTCATTAGCTGATGAGAGTGTCTTAGCTTCCGGGCTGGGCGACCGTATAGGTATCGATGGTTCAACCTTTTCAATGAAGTTGGCTGATGGGACCAAGCATGAAGCCGAAGTTGACTTGCCAAACCAGGAAGTAGCCGTGCAAACCCTGCTTGACTGGCTGAAAGAATATGGCGTTATTGCAGACGTCAAGGAAATTGTCGGCGTTGGCCACCGGATCGTGAACGGCGGGGAATTGTTCCCAGACTCAGCAATCATCGACAAGGACAACATCCACAAGGTTTTTGACTTGACTAACTACGCTCCTCTGCACAACCCGGCAGAAGGCCACGGCATTCAAGCCTTCATGAACATCCTGCCGGACGTGCCGCAAGTCGGCGTCTTTGACACTTCCTTCCACCAGTCAATGGATGAAGTACACTACATCTACTCCTTGCCATACGAATATTACGAGAAGTACAAGGCCCGCAAGTACGGCGCCCACGGCACTTCTGTCCGCTACGTTTCCGGCAAGGCGGCTGAATTGCTGGGCAAGGACCTCAAGGACCTTAAGCTGGTTGTCTGCCACCTGGGTTCAGGCGCTTCAGTTACTGCGGTTAAGGATGGCAAGTGCTACGACACTTCCATGGGCTTCTCACCTTTGGCTGGGGTAACCATGGGGACCCGGTCAGGTGACGTTGACCCGTCAGTTCTGCAGTACATCATGAAGAAGGAAGGAATCACTGACTTCAATGAAATGATCGACATTTTGAACCACAAGTCAGGCCTTTTGGGCCTCTCCGGTATCTCCAGCGACATGCGGGACATCAGAAACAGTGATGACAAGCGCGCCAAGCTGGCTGATGCTGTATTCATCAACCGGGTAGTCCGCTACGTTGGCTCTTACATTGCTGAAATGGGCGGGGCAGACGCGGTTGTCTTCACTGCCGGGATCGGCGAACACGATGATGAAGTCCGTGAAGGGGTCATGAAGTCACTGTCCTTCATGGGCGTTGACTTTGACGACGCAGCTAACAAGGCTGCTAATGAAGGCTTCATCACCAAGGAAGATTCCAAGCTGGCTGGTTTGATTATTCCAACTGACGAAGAATTGATGATCGAACGTGACGTTGTCCGTTTGGCCAAGCTTAAGTAAAAGTTTTTAAGCAGAATATTTGAGGACATGGTCATTTTTTGCTAAAATGATCATGTTCTCTATTTTGGGGATGTTTTGGGATTCGACAGGCGCAGACCCGCGCTGGTTGCGATTCGTAGGTTACGTCTACGTTAAAACGTTAAACAGTTTAAATTAACTGCAAACGAAAACTCATACGCTGTAGCTGCTTAGTTCAGCCCAGCTGCCAATAGACTGCCTGCCCGTGGCGGTCTTGCGGTATCAACCTTACGGGATACGCTTGCTTATCACACCTGAATAAGCGAGAAGAGACTAACAGGTTAGCCGTGGCTGTTTGGCCCTGTCATATGGCGTTTTTCCCCGGTGAAGTTTAAATAATATGACTATGATCGTAGAGACTAGTGACGGGATGCGTTTGGACAGGGGTTCAATTCCCCTCATCTCCATATGTCTAAAGAAGGCGCGTGTGATTGATGCACGCGTCTTTTTTGTGGAATTTTTATCTTCCAAAATGAAAGAATTCTCTAATATATGCAACGATAAGCTGGAAAGAGCGGTATAGTATAAGAGATAAGTGTTTATAAGGTGTAACTAAAGGGGGAGAAATGAAAATGATTTTCCGAAGATGGCCACTGGAATAAAATAACAAATGCAATAAATCGCAAAGGAATCAAGAGTATAATTAAAAGAATAGAAGCTATTGTTTTGACTGTAAGTACACTTTTTAGTGTGGGAGGTCAACTATGAAACTCAAAGAATTTTTGCTAGGAGCTTATAGCTGCCAAAAAGTCAATGACAAGGGCAGGACCAAGCTCAAGGTCGACCTTTCCCCAGGCCTGCTGCCAACAGCACTTTTTGCCTGGGCGGTTTACAAATTCTTGACTAGCGGCGATGATTAAAAGCAAAGTTTTTTCTTGTAGAAATTAAGTGAAAAACTATATAATTTAGTCAATTAGCCCCAAACTTGTGAGTTAAGTTTCAAGCTTTTTTTACAGAATGATTGGCGGCTTTTGATACTTTTTTGCTACGATTATAATATAGTGCGGATTGCACAATTTTTCGGTAAGGGGTTAAAACATGAAGATCTTAATGGTAGAAGATGACAAGTCAGTTTCACAAATGATGGAATTGTTCTTCAAGAAGGAAGGCTGGGAACAAGTTTCCGCCTACGACGGTGAAGAAGCAGTCGAAATTTTCCAAACTCACCCGCGGGACTTTGACATCATCACTTTGGACTTGAACCTGCCAAAGAAGGACGGAATTCAAGTGGCCAAGGAAATCCGCCGGATTTCTGAGACTGTGCCGATTATTATGCTGACGGCCCGCGACAGCGAATCTGACCAGGTTCTCGGCCTGGGTGTCGGGGCTGATGACTACGTAACCAAGCCATTCAGCCCGATCGCCTTGATCGCCAGAATCAAGGCCCTGCACCGGCGGGTAATGCTGGAAGGGCAGCCAAGAAACCTGCCGAAGAACATCCCAAGCAACGACTTCGACTTGGAAACCAACCACATCCGGATCTCCAAGAGCCGGCGGGAAGTCTACTTTGACGAAAACCGGGTTGAAGGCTTGACGCCAAAGGAATTCGACCTGCTCTACACCATGGCCCAGAAGCCAAAGCAGGTCTTCTCCCGGGAACAGCTCCTGGAACTTGTCTGGGGCTATGAATACTTCGGTGAAGAAAGAACTGTTGACGCCCACATCAAGAAGCTGCGCCAGAAGCTGGAAAAGTCCGGCCCGCAGATTATTCAAACCGTCTGGGGCGTGGGCTACAAGTTTGACGATTCACAGGTTAACGCATGAAACTGATTTATCAGCATATTCTGAGTTTTTTGATAGTCATTTTAACCTCGGTCATGATCATTGGCTTTTCAACGATCAACTACCAGAAGGAACAGGCCTATCAAAGCAACTATACGCGCTTGGAAAGTTATGCCGAGAATCTTTCGACCCTGCAGCTGTATTCTAAAAAGACGCAGAGCAAGAATTCACCGCCGGTTTTTTCCGCGGATTTCCTGCAGAAGTTTTCCTTCGTCATGCGGGATGAAAATCTTAAACTGTTTTTGATGGACAAGAACTTTAAGACGACTTATCCCCTTGGCGGCTACGACATCTTGAAGAAGTCAGCCAAATCGATGCTGAAAAAGGGGCAGGTGGTCCGGATCAAGGACGACCACAGCAGCGAGCAACAGGACCTTGCCCCGAAAGTCCAGGGCCGGGTAAAGCGCGATGGCTTAAGAAAGCGGAGCAACCGCCTTTTTGCCGCTGAAAGCTATACCTGGGTCGTGGTTCCCCAGGTCCAAGGATCCGGGTCAAATAAGAAGGTCGTCGGGGCCATCATGATCGGTTCCCGGGTCAAGGATGTCCTGCAGACCGTGAGTCAGGCCAAGGCAAACCTGGCCAGAGCCCTGGTGATCACCTTCGCGGTCAGCTTGATCTTGAGCTTTATTCTGGCCTACTACCAAACTGGCCGGATCAAGAAGCTCTCCCTGGCTGCCCGCAAGGTTGCTGACGGTGACCTGGACGTCCAGGTTGACCACCGCCATGCCGATGAAATCGACGACCTGGCCGAAAACTTCAATGAAATGGTCCGGTCTCTGAAGGCCTCAAATGAAGAAGTCAAGGCCCAGGAAGAGCGGCGGGACCAGTTCATGCAAGATGTGGCCCACGAAATGCGGACGCCTCTGACGACGATTAATGGCCTTTTGGAAGGGATGAAGTATGATGCCATCCCAGAAGAATCAATTCCAGAGTCCATTGACCTCATGAGCCGGGAAACCAAGCGCTTGATCCGCCAGGTCAACGAAAACCTGGACTACGAAAAGATCAGAAGCGGGAAGATCCAGATGATGAAGTCCCAGTTCAATGCCCGGACGATCATGAACGACGTTCAGCAGCAGCTGACCCAGAACGCGGCTAAGAACGGGAACAAGATTATCCTTGACGCTCCGGAAGATTTGCCGGTTTATGCTGACCAGGACCGCTTCAAGCAGATGCTGGTCAACTTGACCCAGAACGCCATCCAGTTTACCAATAACGGGACGATTACGCTCAGGGGCCGGCGCTTCCAGCATGGGGCGACCTTCAGCGTCCAGGATACCGGGATCGGGATGACCCAGGAGCAGAGCAAGTATATCTTCGAACGCTTCTACAAGGCTGACCCGGCCCGGGCCCGCTACGGCGGTACCGGTGAATCCGGCCTGGGCTTGTCGATTGTCCTCTCTTTGGTCCGCCAGCACGGCGGGGAAATCAAGGTTATTTCCAAGCCGCATGAAGGCTCAACCTTCATGATCACCCTCTTTGACCAGGGGCATGAGAAGCACTATGACAAGAAGGACAAGAAAGAGTCCAAAGATAAAGAATAGCGACTAAAAAAGCTTACCGGCTGCTGCCGGTAAGCTTTTTGCTTCTTCTATTTAGTTTTCTTGCTGCTGGCTTTACTTGAGCTGGAACTTGCATTAGAGCTGGATGAACTTGAAGTCATGCTCTCATTCATGGAGCTGGATGAGGACAGGACGCTTTCCGGGATCTGGGTGATCTCGCTTTGCCGCTTTGCCAGCTGGCTGGCATCGGTCTTGTAAAGCTTGCTGGTGTCGCCCTTTTGGCTGATGAGGGCGGTTGACTGCTTGCCTAACTGCTCAATTAGGTCCATCATCTGCTGGTAGTTGGTGCTGTAGTTGTAATCGCTCGGGATGACCGGGCTGAAGCCCTTTGGCGTGTAATAGCGGAGCAGGTTCTTATTGTTGAGGGTGTCTGAGTAGGCCAGGGAGTTTTTGCCATAAGCAGCCAGCTTCTTGACTTCGGCTTTTTGCTTTTTGGTTAGCTTGGTCAAAAGTTTGCCGCTGGCGTCATAGACATTGCCCTTGCTGGTCTTGCCCCCGATCAAGACGTATTTTGGACTGATTACCGTCCCATTTCTGAAGACGACAATTTGCTTGTGCTTAGCTGACAGCATGTCCGTGCCGAACTGGACATATTGCTTGCTGGAGATGCCCAGCAGGTGGAGGATGGTCGGCAGGACGTCGATTTCACCAGCCAGGGTTGACTTGATCCCGCCCTTTAAATTGGAAGCGTGGATCATGAAAGGTACCTTTTGCATCTGGGCGGTGTTGTAGCTGGACCAGTCATTCGGGTCCTTGCCGATCAAAGGCGCTAGGGTGGTGTACTCTTCATTGCTCAAGCCGTAGTGGTCCCCGTAAATGACGATCATCGACTTCTCATAGAGACCGGATTTTTTCAAGTAAGTGAAAAATTCCTTCAAGGCCTGGTCCAGGTAGTGGGCGGTCAAAAAGTAATTATTAATCGTCACGTCACTGGTTGAGCTGGTCTTGAAGTTTGGATCCTGGTCAGCCGTGGCCAGTTCAAAAGGCGTGTGGTTGGTGACTGTGATGAACTTGGCATAGAAGGGCTGCTGCATTCTTTCCAGGTACTTGACGCTTTCGGCAAAAAAGAGCTTGTCCTTAAGCCCGTAGCCGGAGCTGTCCCCGCTTTCCTGACTGAAGTAGTTCTTGTCAAAGAAGTAGTTGTAGCCCATATTCTTGTAAACGTCATTCCGGTTCCAGAAGCTGCCGACATTGCCGTGGAAGACGGCAGAGGTGTAGTTGCTGTTTGCCCGCAAGATTTGCGGGGCAGCCTGGAAGGTGTTGCTGGAGCCTAATGAAGTGAAGAGTGACCCGTCAGAGATCCCGTAGGTGCTGGTTTCCAGCATATTTTCCGCGTCACTGGTTCTGCCCAGGCCAACCTGGTGATAGAAGTTGCTGTAAGACAGGGTGTGCTTGTTTTTGTAGAGGGAATTAAGGAAGGGAGTAACCTCCTTGCCGTTGACCTTCATCCCGATCAAAAACTGCTGGAAGCTCTCCAGGTGGATGATGATCACGTTTTTCCCTTTTTCCGCCCCGAAGTATTCGGAATTAGCCGGGGCGTAATTCTGCTGGGTAAAGTTGATGATCTTGTTCAATTCACTGGTCGAAGCATTCTTGGTTACGGTCGAGCTGGATTCGTTCTTAATAGCGTCATAAACCGTGAAGGTGTCAATGCCCAGGTACTTGACCACGTAAGTCCGGTCAAAAGTGTTCTTGAGCAGGCGGGGCCGGTTGCATTCAGCCACCATCATGTTGAGGCCCAAAACGAAGAAGCCGAAGGACGTAATGGCAAAAGTCCTGGAAAAGCCGTATGACCGCTGGTCGATCTTGATTACTTTTACCGCCAGCAGGATGACGATGACGATCAGGTCCAGCCAGATAAAAATGTCGCTAGGCGCTAAAAGGGCCGCGCTGGACTTGCCTAGACCCTGGGAAACCTTGCTGAGGTTGGCCATGGTCTTGACGGTAATGAAGTCGGTGAACTGCCGGTAGTAAAGGACGTTGGCAAATAAAAGCGCCGTGTTGGCGAAATCGAGGGCCAGCATGGCAATGTAGGAGGCCAGAGGCTTGGAAAAGTAAAAGCCCAGGCTGATCAAAATGATGCTCATGCCCAGGGGGCTGAACCACATGATGATGTGCTGGAGGGGATTGGCCAGGCCTAGATTTAAGTCGCAGTAGGCGACAAAGAGGTATTTCAGCCAGTAGCAGATGACCAGGAGGGTCAAAAAGCCAGTCCGGCTTTGAAATTTGCCGAGAAATTTGCTGTGTTTCAATGTCTTTCTCCTTTTATTACTGTCTTAATTTTAAAGGTTGTGGCAAAAATAGACAAATATTTCCCCAGAGTTATTGCTTTCTTAAAATTCTTCCCCCAAAAAAGCTTGTATAATGTAAGCAGACCTTAGTAGATTGGACCCAGCGAGCATGTTGTTTTTAGCACCTTTATACAATTATTTAGCCAGCCAGTACGCCACCCGGATCAATCACTTTGCCTTGATCAAGTTAGCCTTGCAGGGCCTGGACAAGACAATTTTTTACTTCCTGCTCTTCGCCCTGGTCCGGGTCATCTGGCTTTTGGCTGTCCGTAAAAGACGCGGGCTCTGGTCAGAATTCGGTCTCTGGCTCTTCGCCTTTTACTTTCTCCTGGTGCTGATGCTAACGACCTTCAGGTCATCCTACTTCCCTTGGGAACTGAATTTCCATTGGACGCGGCCGCTCAGCAATATCAACCTGGTCTTCATGAAGAATACCTGGAAATTAGTCTATGCCCAGAGCAAGGTCGACTTTTACTATAACTCTATGGGCAATATCTTAGCCTTCATGCCCTTCGGGGTCCTGCTGCCCAATCTGCTGCAAGTCAAGCGTTGCTTTGGCCGGGTCTTTTTCCTGGGGGTCTTGTCATCAGTGACGATCGAGATCCTGCAGTTTTTGCTCATGACAGGTGTCAGCGACATTGACGACGTCTTCTTCAATGCCTGCGGGGTCCTGCTGGGCTATGGGCTCTACTTTTTGCTAGGTCAAATTTGTGTAAAAAATCCCAATAAAGACTAGCAATGAAAGGGCAACAATGATATTATTATCTTGTGAATGATTTATTTAACATTTTCTAGTGAGGAAGCATAAATCAATGAATAGTGTAGTAAGTTTTGACAGTAGTAAATTGACTCCTTTTGTTCACGAAAACGAACTGAAGGAAATGCAAGCAATGGTTAACGCCGCTGACAAGGAATTGCGCGAAGGCACTGGTGCCGGCAACGACTTCCGCGGCTGGCTGGACCTGCCAGTTGACTATGACAAGGACGAATTCGCCCGCATCAAGAAGGCAGCCAAGAAGATCCAAAGCGACTCTGACGTTTTGATCGGGATCGGGATCGGCGGCTCATACTTGGGTGCCCAAGCAGCCATTGAATTCTTGAACTCATCATTCTACATGGCTGAAAAGAGCGATTATCCTAAGGTTGTCTTCTGCGGTAACAGTCTGTCAGGCACTTACTTGTCAGACTTGATCAACTGGCTGGGCGACAAGGACTTCTCCTTGAACATCATCTCCAAGTCCGGTACCACCACTGAACCTTCAGTTGCCTTCCGGGTTTTGAAGGCCAAGTTGATTGAAAAGTACGGCAAGGAAGAAGCAGCCAAGCGTATTTACGCAACCACTGACCGCCAAAAGGGTGCCTTGAAGACCGAAGCTGACGCTGAAGGCTACGAAGAATTCGTAGTTCCAGATGACGTCGGCGGCCGTTTCAGCGTTTTGTCAGCTGTTGGCCTTTTGCCAATCGCTGCTGCCGGCTGCGACATCGACGCCTTGATGCAAGGTGCCGCTGACGCCCGGGCTGCTTACACTGACCCTGACGTAAGCAAGGACTCACCTTACCAATACGCTGCCTTGAGAAACATCCTTTACCGCAAGGGCTACACCACTGAACTTTTGGAAAACTACGAACCAAGCATCAGAATGTTTGGCGAATGGTGGAAGCAATTGATGGGTGAATCAGAAGGCAAGGACCAAAAGGGCATCTACCCGTCAAGTGCTAACTTCACCACTGACCTGCACTCACTTGGCCAATACATCCAAGAAGGCCGCCGGAACTTGATGGAAACTGTTGTCCGCGTTGCTAGCCCACGGGCTGACGTAGAAATTCCAAACGACGAAAGCAACCTTGACCAACTGAACTTCCTGGCCGGCAAGAACATGAACTATGTCAACGACCGGGCTTACGAAGGCGTTGTTTTGGCCCACACTGACGGCGGGGTTCCAGTTATGACTGTCAACATCGCTGACCAAAGCGAACACACTTTGGGCTACTTGATCTACTGGTTCGAACTGTCAGTTGCTATCTCCGGCTACTTGAACGGGATCAACCCATTCAACCAGCCAGGGGTTGAAGCTTACAAGCGCAACATGTTCGGCCTTTTGAACAAGCCGGGTTACGAAGACTTGCACGACGAACTGGCAAGCCGCCTGTAATCTTTCGTAAATGAAACTAATAAGAACAAGATCCGCGGATCTTGTTCTTTTTTGTTCAATTTGATATTTTTTTGGCCAAAGATGATAAAACAATTACATTAAGTGCTACAATTTAAGAGAAGCAAAAAGAGTATTGCTTATGTTACCGCTTTAGTAAGAGGGGGTAAAGGAAGATGTCATCAAGAAAAATTGCCTTGACCGGACTTGCTTTAGCTGCTTTAACGTTAACAGCCTGCAGCAAGCAGGAGAGCAGTCAAAAGGAGCAGGATTTGAACTGGTCAGTCGGCGGGGAAATCACCACGATGGACCCGTCCAAGGCCACGGACGTGGTCAGCTTCAGCCAGATGATCAATTCAATGGAAGGGCTCTACAGAAACAGCAAGGACGGGCAAAGTCCGGGCCTGGCCACTAGCGCCCAGGTTTCCAAGGACGGGCTGACTTATACTTTCAACTTGCGCAAGTCCAAGTGGAATGACGGCACGCCCGTAACTGCTCAAGACTTTGTCTACTCCTGGCGGCGGACCGTCAATCCCAAGACTGAGGCCGAGTACTCGTATCTTTTTTCCGGGATCAAGAACGCCGATGCCATCCAAAACGGCAAAAAGCCGGTTTCCAGCCTGGGGATCAAGGCCGAGGGCAAGTATAAGCTGGTCGTCACTTTAGAGAAGCGGATGGCCTATTTTAAGGACCTCATGGCCTTCCCAGTCTTTTTCCCGCAGTAGGAAAAAGACGTCAAGAAATACGGGGACAAGCAGAGCGTCAAGCTTGACCAGATCAGCTTCACGGTCAACAAGACGGCGACTATCGCCTACAACCTCTACCAGTCAAACAAAATAGATGCCCTGGGCCTGGACTCCAATTTGACCAAGCAGTTCAAGGGCAAGAAGAACTACTACAGCCTCTCCAACGGGGGGACCTACTACCTGGAACTTAACGAAAAGAACCCGAACCTGGCCAACAGCAACATCCGCAAGGCCATCTCCCTGGCCATCAACCAGGAGAACCTGATCCGGATTTTAGGCGGCAACAACCAGGTGGCCAATACTTACACAGCCAAGCAAGGCCAAGGAGTACTGGCAAAGGGCCTGAGTGAACTCGGCAAGTCCAGCTTGACCTTGAACCTGCTGACCAGTGACAGCGACAGCGACGGGGGTAAGAAGACCGGCGAGGCCCTGCAGAGCATGCTGGAAACCCAGCTGCCAGGGCTGAAATTGACGGTCACCAGTGTTCCCTTCAAGACCCGCCTGGCCCGGCGGGAAAACTGCGAGTTCCAGATCTGCGGGTCAGACTGGATCGCTGACTTCGCTGACCCGATTTCCTTCCTGGAACTTCTGACCAGCAAGAACAGCTCCAACTATGGCTCCTGGAAAAACAGCCAGTATGACAAGCTGATTGCTGCTTCCAAGAACACCAATAACCAGGAAAAGCGGCTCAAGGATATGAGTGAGGCGGAAAGCATCCTGCTTGACGATACCGGGGTCATCCCGCTTTACTATGAGGACGATGCCTGGCTGATCCGGTCAAATGCCAAGGGCTGGATCTGCAAGCGGAGCGAGTGGAACTTTAAGGAAGCCTATGTGACTAAGTAATGTGATTTGAAAAGAAGAAAAAAGGCAAGCTCCAGAGGAACTTGCCTTTCGGTATTATTGCGATGTCCGGGCTCGAACCGGAACATTATGGATTCAGAGTCCACTGCCTTACCAATTTGGCTACATCGCAGTAAATCACCCGTACGAGAATTGAACTCATGACTCCACCTTGAGAGGGTAGCGTCTTAACCACTTGACCAACGGGTGAAGTTTGTGTTCGAATTACCGACATTCATTATTATGCTTTCTTTGCAAGAAAAAGTCAAGGCTCCCGGCAAAAAAAGTCTAAAATTTTTTCAGGCTGGCTTGGAAAGGCTGAAAACTGCCGTATAATATAGCTAATTGCCCGTACGGGCCTTTTAGAAAGGAGTCACCGCTTGCTTAATTTTCCTAAAACCCAGCTGCTGATTGAAAGCATGGTTTCTGAAAGAATTGTTCCTGGAGTCAACTACGCCCTCTTAAAAGGTGACCAGGTCTTTGCCTCGACTTTGGGCTTTGCCAGCATTTATCCGGCTAAAAGCCAGCTGAGCCCTTTTGCCTACTATGACTTGGCCAGCTGCAGCAAGGTTTTGGCCACGACGGCTGCTTTCTTGCAGCTGAGGGAAGAGGGAAAGGTTGACTTTGCTGACCCCTTGCAAAAATACGTGCCGGAATTTAAGGACGGCCGGGTCCGCCTCAGCCACCTTTTGACCCACACATCTGGCATCCGGGGCTGGATCGAAAACCGGAATGCCTTGTCCGGCCCGGAATTAATGAGGGCGATCGTGGGCTTGCCAGTGACCAGCGAGTTTAACCGGGTGGTCCGCTATGCAGACACCAACTTCGTCCTTTTAGGCCTGGTTTTAGAGCGGATCACGGGCAAAGCAGTCCAGGACCTGGCCAGCGAGCGGATCTTCCAGCCAGCTGGCTTGACTGAAACGACTTTTGCTCCGCCAAAAGAGGAGTGCGTGCCAACGGAACTAGTTGACGGCCAGGTCATTCAAGGCTTCGTTCATGACCCCAAGGGCCAGCAATTAGGCCGGCGGTGCGGGTCAGCTGGCCTGTTTAGTACCGTCAGCGACCTGGTCAAAATGGGCCAGGGCTATATGGGGGTCAGTGACCTTTTGCCATTAAAGAAAGAAACAATCCAAGATCTCTACCAGGTCAAGACTCCGGCGGGTTTAAAAGCCCGGTCCTGGGGCTGGAACCTGGTCTTTGACCCTAAGGAAAACTATCCCATCATCTACCACACCGGTTTTACCGGCACTTTGGTCTTGTTTGACCAGGTCAAGCAGTCCGGCTTAATTCTTTTGACCAACCGGGTTCACCCTTCTCGGCACAATCAGATCTTTTTGACTATGCGCAGCCGGATCATCAACGCTTTTTTGCAGGAAAACCGCTAGCTAGAAAGAGGAGCAAAATCACATGAAATTAAGCAATAAGCAAAAGGGCTGGCTGCTTTTAGCCGTCTACGGCCTGGTCATCATCATCCTGGGCCGTTTTAACAGCCGGATGTCGCCTTATTATGCCATCACTGCTATCACGGCATTTGCCGTGGCCCTAATCGAGGGTCTGCTTTTTGCCTTTAGCAAGAACGCGACATACAAGGCGGTTGCCTTTTTTGCCGGCTTGGTTGCCTTGATCAACGTAGTCGCCGTCTTAACTACGGCAATTTAAAAAATCCCGCGGCTGACCGCGGGATTTTTATTTACTCTTTTACTTACTTGCTTTGCGTATGCTAGTTGATTCTTCTCTTCAAGACGCCTTTGTCGGCAAAGACCTGCCGCAGGTGCAGCATGGCCGTGTAGGTTGAGAGAATGTAGATCTTGTCAGTCGGCGCCTTTGCAAAAGCGGCCAACAGCTGGTCAAAGTCGCTTTCAATGATCATCTTGTCCGGGTCAAAACCGGCAACTTCCAGGCGGAAGGCCATGTCCTTGTGCCGTTCGCCGCCGACGATGACCTGGTCGATCTTGTCCCGGTCCAGGCTTTCAAAGTTCCCGTCCCAGATCCAGCTGGTGTCGATGCCGTCAGCGTGGTGGGCGTTTAAGAGGGCAGCCAGGCTGTAGTGGTCCTTTTCCGTGTCCAGGAGGCTGAGGACCTCGTTTAAGCCAACCGGGTTCTTGACCAAGATGATGTTGATCTGCTTGCCCTGGTAGTGAATCAGTTCCTGGCGGCCGAAGATCCGCTTGTTTTTAGCAAAAGCCGCCGCGATTTCATTGGCGGAAACGCCGAATTCTCTGGCGCAGGCAAAGGCGGCCAGGGCATTGTAGATATTGTAGGTGCCGCCGATGTTGATGGCGAATTCCTTGCCTTCAATGGTAAACTTGATCCGGCTCGGGGTCTGCTCGCTGATTTCTTCCAGCTTGTAGGTCAAATCCGGCCGCTTGTAGCCGCAGTTCGGGCAGAAGAAGTCACCCAGGTTGGCATAGGAAATTGCGTGGTAGTGCAGGATATGCTCGCACTTAGGGCAGAGGACCCCGTCAGTGTTGACGTCAGCCTTGAGGTCATTTTGCGGTTTGTCCTGGTCAGTTTCAAAGCCAAAAAAGACTTTTGGATTCGGCAGGTCGACTGAAGAGAAGATGCTGGCGTCCCCGTTAGCGATGATGGTTGCATCTGGCGCCAGCTTGATGCCGGCGACGATCTTTTCATAGGTCGTGTAGATCTCCCCGTAGCGGTCCATCTGGTCTCTGAAAATGTTGGTCAGAACAAAGGCCTTGGGGTGGACCAACTGGGTTACGGCCTTGACGTTGGCTTCATCGACTTCCAAAACGGCTAGTTTCCGGCTGCTTTTTTTCTGGCCATGGGCCAAAAAGGCAGTTACGATCCCCTGGGCCATGTTGGACCCGGACGGGTTGGTCAAAATATCGCCGTATTTTTCTTTCAAGGTCTGGGTGATGAGGGCCGTGGTCATGGTCTTGCCGTTGGTCCCCGTAACGATAATGGTCTCGTAGTCCTTGCCCAGCTGCTCAAGGACATCTGGGTCAAGCTTCATGGCTAGCTTGCCGGGAAAGCTGGTCCCGCCCTTTAAGACATTGTGCAGGAACCAGTAAGAGGACTTGCCGGCAAAAGTTGCGATGTTGGATTTAAAACTCATGATTAACTTCCTATTCTGCATTAAAACTATGATAAATCTTACCATAAGACGGAAAGTTTAGCGGCTAAAATGCGGAGCTTTTAAACTTTTGCAAAATACACTATACTTATTTGAGCGAGATTAATACAAAGGTGGAGAATATGGCACAGTTTTTTTTCGAATACGGAGCGATGGGCAGCGGCAAGACGATTGAAATCTTGAAGGTTGCCCACAACTACGAGATTCAAGGACGCAAGGTGGCTTTATTGACCAGCAGCGTTGACACCCGGTCCGGCCGCGGCGTGGTGGCTTCCCGGATCGGGCTCAGCCGCAGCGCCCAGCCGATTGAGCCGGACCTGGACCTCTTTGACTATATCACGGCTTTGAACCAGCAAGAGCAGGAGTCTGACGGCCACCCCTTAGCGGCGGTCTTGATCGATGAGGCCCAGTTCTTAAAAAAGGCCCAGGTCATCCAGTGTGCCCGGGTCGTGGACGACTTGCACATTCCGGTGATGGCCTTTGGCCTGAAGAATGATTTTCAGAACCATCTTTTTGAAGGCAGTGAGTATCTTTTGCTTTATGCTGATAAAATAGAAGAGATGAAGACAATTTGCCACTTTTGCGGGCACAAGGCAACCATGGCCCTGCGCTACAAGGACGGTTTGCCCGTCTATGAGGGCGAGCAGGTGCAGATTGGCGGCGACGAGGCTTACTACCCGGTCTGCCGCTTCCACTATTTCCACCCCGATCAGGCAAGAGACTAGTTTTTATTGGAAGGATTGATTAAATGGATAATGTAATGGCACAGCTGGAAAGCTTGGAAGTACGCTATGAAGAAATTCAGGAAATGATGGCCGACCCGGAAGTCATCGCTGATACCAAGCGCTACATGGAAATTACCAAGGAAGAAGCTGACATGCGGGAAGTCGTGCAGAAGTTCCGCAAGTTCAAGGCCGACAAGGAAGAAATTGCCGGCAACAAGGAAATCATCGCTGACGGTTCAGACCCTGAGCTGGTTGAAATGGCCAAGATGGAAAACTCTGAGCTGGAAGATGAAATCAGCCAGCTGGAAGATGAAATCAAGATCTTGATGCTGCCAAAGGACCCTAACGATGACAAGGACATCATCATGGAAATCCGGGGGGCAGCCGGCGGGGATGAAGCTTCCCTGTTCGCGGGCGACCTGCTGCGGATGTATGAAAAGTACGCGGAAAACCAGGGCTGGAACGTTTCTATCGTCGACAGCGAACAAACTGAAGTTGGCGGCTACAAGCGGGTGGCCATCATGATTACTGGTAACAAGGTCTACTCCAAGCTGAAATATGAAAACGGGGCCCACCGGGTGCAGCGGATCCCAGTAACTGAATCAGCCGGCCGGGTGCACACTTCAACTGCTACCGTTGCCGTCATGCCAGAATATGAACAGGTTGACATTGACCTTGATCCAAAGGAAATCCGGGTGGACGTCTACCGGTCATCCGGTGCGGGCGGTCAGCACATCAACAAGACTTCCAGTGCCGTCAGAATGACCCACTTGCCAACCGGTATCGTGGTTGCCATGCAGGACCAGCGGTCCCAGCAGCAAAACCGGGCCAAGGCTATGGAAATTTTGAAGTCCCGGGTTTACGACTACTACGAAAGCCAGAACCGGGACAAGTACGACGCCAAGCGGAAGAACGCGGTCGGCACCGGTGACCGGTCAGAAAGAATCAGAACCTACAACTACCCGCAAAACCGGGTGACTGACCACCGGATCGGCCTCACTTTGAACAAATTGGACCGGATCATGAACGGGGAACTGGACGAAGTCATCGATGCTTTGACGGTTTACTACCAAACCAAGCAATTAGAGGAGCTGGCAGAAAATGCATAAGAGTTTACGAGAAATGCGGATTGAGGCCAGTGAACTGGCTGAAAGCGCACGGAGCGAGGAAATCGACTTTCTTTTGGCTGAGCGGCTGGGCCTGACGCCAAGCCAGTTTCAGCTTAAGCAAGACATGGAATTGTCTGACGCTGAAGTCAAGCAGGCCAGAAAGGACATGAAGCACCTGGCTAAAGGGGACTCACCCCAGTATATCCTGGGCTATGCCTGGTTTTTAGGCTACCGCTTGCGGGTGGCCAAAGGCGTGCTTATTCCCCGCTTTGAAACTGAGGAACTGGTTGAATGGGCCCTAGCGCACTTACAAGACGGCGACACTGTCCTTGACCTGGGGACTGGGTCAGGCAATATTACGGTGGCCCTGGCCAAGGAAGCTGAAAGCAAGGGGATCAAGGACCTGCATTTTTACGCCAGTGACGTTAAGGACACCCCGCTCAGAATCAGTGAAGAGAACTTTTTGGACTACGGCCTGGACGTAACCACCCGCAAGGCCAATGTTTTGCTGGGCCTGGGCAAGTTTGACTTGATCATTTCCAACCCGCCTTATATCAAGCCTAGCGAGAAGAACGTGATGGACAAGGGCGTTCTGGCCAATGAGCCGGAAGAAGCCCTGTTTGGCGGCCAGGATGGACTGGCCTTTTACCGGAAGTTCGCTGAAGAAGTTAGAGACCACTTAAACTCGGGCGGCCGCTTCTTCATGGAATTCGGCTTTAGCGAGGAAGATGAGCTGAAGGCCCTGTTTGCCGAAAAATTGCCGGACTTTAAGGTGGAATTCCGCCGGGACATGGCCGGCAAGCCGCGGATGCTGTTTGGGGAGTGGAAGAAATAATGGAAACCAAGATTTTTAAACGGGAACAATTGGATGAAGCAGTCAGCCTGCTTAGGGAAGGGGAATTAGTTGCCTTTCCGACTGAAACTGTCTATGGCCTGGGGGCTTTGGCCACCCGGGACGATTCAGTCAAAAAGGTCTACGCGGCCAAAGGCCGGCCTAGCGACAACCCCTTGATCGTGACCGTGGCTGACGAAGCCATGATGCGCCCTTACGCTAAGGAAGTGCCGGAGCGGGCGGAGAAGTTGATCAAGCACTTTTGGCCAGGTCCCTTGACCATCCTGCTTTTAGCTAAAGAAGGGGCCCTGCCGGAATCTGCAACCGGGGGCCTGCCAACGGTTGCCTTCCGCTGCCCGGATGACCAGCTAACTCATGACTTGATCGCCAAGCTTGGCTACCCGATCGTCGGGCCTTCCGCCAACACCTCGACTAAGCCGAGCCCAACCACGGCCCAGCACGTCTACCACGACTTAAAGGGCAAGATCGCTGGAATCGTTGATGGCGGCGAGACTGAAGTGGGCCTGGAATCAACCATCGTTGACCTGTCGGTTAACCCAGCAGTTGTTTTGCGGCCGGGCAAGATTACGCCAGAAGAGATCAGCCAGGTCTTGGGCGAAGAAGTTTTGATCAACCGGGGCCAGGTAAGTGACAAGGACGTGCCGAAGGCGCCAGGGATGAAATACCGCCACTACGCGCCAAGTGCCCAGGTTTACGTGGTCGACCAGGCGGAAACTTTTGCTAAGCTGGACCTGGATGTTTCCTGCGGGGTCATGGCAACTAGTGACCTTTTGGAAAACTTACCTGTACCTGAGGAAAATAAGTTCAATTTAGGCAAAAATCTGACGGAGGCTGACCACAACCTGTTTGCCGGCCTGCGCTATTTTGACGACCGGCCAGAAATTAAAAGTATTTATGTAGAGGGCTTTGACCAGGGTGAGGAAAGTCTGGCCTACATGAACCGTTTAAACAAGGCTGCCGGCGGTCATCATGTCTAATCTGGACGATTTAATGTTTTAAAAAAAGAAATTGCTTTAAACCATTTCCTTTTTTATTTATAATAGAGACGACATGGTATTTTTGAATGGAGGAACTATATGGGAAAGTTCACTGTGTTAAACCATCCATTGATTCAGCACAAGCTGACGATCATTCGCCGCAAGGAAACTGGATCAAATGAATTTCGGAGAATCGTTGGCGAAATCGCCGGTTTGATGACCTACGAAATCACCCGCGACCTGCCTTTGCAAGACGTTGAAATCGAAACGCCAATGGGCAAGACGGTGCAAAAGGAACTGGCCGGCAAGAAATTGACTATCGTGCCGATCCTGCGTGCTGGCATGGGCATGGTCAACGGGGTTTTGGAAATGATTCCGTCAGCCAAGGTCGGCGTCGTTGGCATGTACCGCGACGAAGAAACCTTGAAGCCGGTAGAATACTTCTTCAAGGTTCCTAAGGATGTTACTGAACGTGAATGCCTGGTCGTTGACCCGATGCTGGCTACTGGCGGTTCCGCCAACCTGGCCATCGAAGCTTTGAAGAAGCGGGGCGTGACCGACATTAAGCTGGCCGTCCTGGTTGCTGCGCCGGAAGGCGTCAAGGCGGTGCAAGATGAACACCCGGACGTTGACATTTACGCGGCTGCCCTTGACGACAAGCTGCTGCCAAACGGCTACATCTTCCCAGGTTTAGGGGATGCAGGTGACCGGATCTTTGGGACTAAATAATTAAAAAAGTCGCTATAAAAGCGATTGCAAAAGTTCTAATTAATTTTTATTGGTGTACAATAAGTGACGTGTTCGAAGAATTCAACACAAGAAGGGAGGTCACGAAGAATTGGAGAAATCACTTGTCTTCAATATTAACGGTACCGGACTGAACGTCGACTTGGTCGGCATTATCGGTTCGACCTTGATGGCAATTGTGGTTTTTGCCATTTGTTACGCTCTTTCACGTAAAGTTGAAATGAAACCGAACAAGAAACAAAATGTCCTGGAATACCTGATCGATTTTACCGACGGGATTGTCAAGGATAACGTCGAAGACCCGGCTGCGCAAAAACATCTGTCTCTTTACGCCTTTGTTTTGTTCCTTTTCATCTTCTGCATGAATCAACTAGGGTTGTTCTTGGAAGTGAAAGTCGGTGACTATATGGTCATCAAATCACCAACTGCTGATCCAGTGACGACGATGTCGTTCGCGATGATGACCTTGCTTCTGTCATTTACCTTCGGGATTCAGAAATTTGGCACGAAGGGCTACCTGCAGAACTATGCACGTCCTGTCGGTTTTCTTTTGCCGATTAACATCATTGAAGAATTTACCAACTTCTTGACGTTATCGCTGCGTCTCTACGGTAATATCTTTGCGGGTGAAGTCCTGCTGACCCTGATCGGGAACCAGCTGGGGCCAAGCATGGGGATTGTAACCAGAATCCTGGCTGCGCCGCTCGCAATGATCTGGCAAGGTTTCTCTGTCTTCATTGGCTCTATCCAGGCGTATGTTTTTGTAACCCTTTCTATGGTTTATATTGGCAAGAAGGTTACACAAGAATAATTTTTCGGAGGTTTTATTATGACTACAGGTTTAAAGGATTTAGCTGCTGCACTTGTTGCTGGTATTGCTGCTTTGGCTGCTTCATGGGGGAACGGTAAGGTTATCTCAAAGACGATCGAAAGCATCGCCCGCCAACCAGAAAGTGCTGGTAACTTGAGATCAACTATGTTTATCGGTGTTGGTTTGATCGAAGCCGTTCCAATCCTGGCTATCGTTATCGCTTTCTTGATTTTGTTCCTGTAATTAACCAGTCGTTAAATTACATTAGTTACTAAATTGAGAGAGAAGGATTGTTGATGGAATTTCAACCAGTATTCGCCGGCGCTGAAATCTCAATCATTGATACCCTTTGGTATTTAATAGTATTCAGTATCCTTTTGCTGGCCGTCAAGCATTATGCCTGGGGCCCGGTAAAGGACATGATGGAGAAGCGCCGTCAGAAAGTCATTGATGACTTGGATCAAGCTGCTAGCGACCGCAAGAAGGCTGAAACTTTGGCCAATGAACGGGAAGCAGCCTTGAAGAATTCAAGACAAGAAGCAACCCAGATCCTCTCTGTTGCCAAGAGTAATGCGCAAAAGACCGGCAAGCAAATCGTCAGCGAAGCCAAGGCTGAAGCTTCCGCTATCCGGGAAAAGGCCAAGGCTGATGCAGCGAAAGCTAAGACTGACGCCTTGAACGAAGCCCGCGAAGAAGTTGCTGATCTTTCTGTGACGATTGCGGAAAAGGTAATTGCTAAGAACTTATCTGCTGCTGATCAAAAAGATTTAGTTGATCAGTTCATTAAGGGGTTGAACGATTAATGGCCTTAAGTAGAGAAGAAACGGCAAGACGCTACGGAACAGCGATCTTTGATTTTGCCAAAGACAGCGGCAAGACTGAGCTCATGTACAGCGAACTGACTGAATTGAAGAAGGCAGTTCAAGCAGAGCCCCGTTTTGTCCAGGTTCTGAGCAATCCTGTTTTGGACACCAAACAAAAGGAAAGTCTTTTGACGGCGGTTGAACAGGGCTTTTCTGCAGAGCTTCAAGAAGTTTTAAACTTCTTGCTTAGCTATGATCGTTTTGACAACTTGGTTGACATCATTGACTACTACATTCACCTGTACAATGCTGCCAACCACATCGGAACGGGTGTCGCTAAGACTGCATTGAAGCCAGATGAAGATCAGCTGCAGCGCCTTGCGGAGAGCTATGCCAAGAAATATGGCTTGCAGGCACTTCATCTTGAAAATGAAGTTGATCCAGAAATTATCGGCGGCGTGGTCCTTGAGGTTGAAGGCCGCGTGATCGATGGCTCAGTAAAGCATCGATTGGAGAAAATCCGCGCCATGTTAACAAAGTAAGTATTATAAAGAGGTGAAACCATTGAGCATTAAAGCGGAAGAAATCAGCTCTTTAATCAAGCAGCAACTTGAACACTACGACGATAAGCTGGACATCGAGGAAGTCGGTGTCGTAACTTACGTCGGCGATGGTATCGCCCGCGCTCACGGCTTGAACAATGTCTTGTCAAGTGAGCTTTTGCAGTTCGACAATGGTGCCTACGGTATCGCCCAAAACTTGGAAAGCAATGATGTCGGTATCATCATTCTGGGCAAGTTTGACGACATCCGTGAAGGCGACCGCGTGAAGCGAACTGGCCGGATTATGGAAGTTCCAGTTGGGGATGCTTTGATTGGCCGGGTTGTGAATCCACTTGGCCAGCCAGTTGACGGCTTAGGCGAAATCAAGACTGACAAGACTCGGCCAATCGAGTCAAAGGCGCCAGGCGTTATGCAGCGTCAGTCAGTTAACCAGCCTTTGCAAACTGGTATTAAGGCCATTGATGCGCTGGTGCCAATTGGCCGTGGTCAGCGTGAGCTGGTCATCGGTGACCGTAAGACTGGTAAGACCAGTTTAGCGATCGACACCATTTTGAACCAAAAAGGGCAGGACGTAATTTGTATTTACGTCTCAATTGGTCAAAAGGAATCAACTGTCAGAGCACAAGTTGAAACCTTGAAGAAGTTTGGGGCGATGGACTACACCATCGTGGTTGAAGCTGGTCCTTCAGAACCGGCACCAATGCTTTACATCGCGCCATATTCCGGGACCGCGATGGGGGAAGAATTCATGTACGCCGGCAAGGACGTCCTGGTTGTCTTTGACGACTTGTCCAAGCAGGCGGTTGCCTACCGTGAACTTTCCCTGCTGCTTCGCCGGCCACCTGGCCGTGAAGCCTACCCAGGTGACGTCTTCTATCTGCACTCACGTTTGTTGGAACGGAGTGCCAAGCTGAGCAAGGAACTGGGCGGCGGCTCATTGACTGCCCTGCCATTCATTCAGACTGAAGCCGGGGACATCTCCGCCTACATTCCAACCAACGTTATTTCCATCACTGACGGACAGATCTTCTTGCAAAGTGACCTGTTCTTCTCCGGTACGCGCCCAGCCATCGACGCCGGGGCTTCTGTTTCCCGTGTCGGCGGGGCCGCGCAGATCCCAGCCATGAAGAAGGTTGCTGGTACTTTGCGGACCGACCTGGCTTCATACCGGGAACTGGAAAGCTTTGCCCAGTTCGGCAGTGACCTGGACCAGGCAACGCAAGCCAAGCTGGCCCGCGGCCGGCGGACCGTCGAAGTATTGAAGCAGCCGCTGCACAAGCCGGTTGCCGTTGAAAAGCAGGTTGTCCTGCTTTACGCTTTGACCCATGGCTTTATGGACGCGGTGCCAGTCGATGATATTGCTCGCTTTGAACAAGAACTTTACACCGACTTTGACGCCAACCATGCTGATCTGTTAGCTGAAATCAAGTCAACTGGCAAATTGCCAGATGAAAACAAGCTTCAAGAAGCTCTTCAACAATTTGCATCCAGCTTTTCATCAAGTAACAAATAGGAGGTAGACTATGCCTGCATCTTTACTTGAATTGAAGAAGAGAATTGCTTCTGTCAAGCAAACGAGTAAGATTACTGAAGCCATGCACATGGTTTCAGCAGCTAAACTGAATCAGACTGAAAAAAGAGACAAGGGCTACCAGGAATACAACCTGCTGCTGCACCAAACCGTGTCCCGGCTGATGAGTGCCAGCGTGATCAACCACTTGAACAAGGCTAATTACCGCCTGACGCAAGACAACATTGACTCCATCGACTACGATGATGTCTTTGGGATGGGGATCATTTCTGACATGATCAAGCCCCGTGAGGAAGTTCACTCCGTGGGCTACCTGGTAGTTACTGGTGACCGTGGTCTGGTCGGCTCCTACAACAGCTCAGTCATCAAGCAGATGATGAGCCTGGTAGCTGACGACAAGCTGCAGGGCAGAGAGTCCAAGATCCTGTCAGTCGGCAGCGTTGGCTCCCAGTTCTTCAAGAAGAACAACCTGAACGTTGTCTACGAAAAAGACGGCGTTTCAGACGTGCCAACCTTCAAGGAAACCCTGCCAATCGTCTCAACGGCGATCAAGATGTACTTGAACGGCGTTTATGACGAACTGTATGTTTGCTACACCCACCACGTGAATTCTTTGTCCTCAGCCTTCCGGGCCGAAAAGATGCTGCCGATCGTCGACCTTGACATCGGAACCATGGAAGCCAAGGAAAGCAAGAAGATTGAATTCGAAGTTGCCCCTGACATTGACAGCGTTTTGGCAACGTTACTGCCGCAATTCGCGCGGGCGGAAATCTATGGCGCCATTTTGGACGCCAAGACCGCCGAACACGCAAGTTCAATGACGGCCATGAAGAATGCCACGGACAATGCCAAGGACCTTGTTTCTAGTCTTAGTTTGCAAATGAACCGTGCAAGACAAGCACAAATCACTACTGAATTGACTGAAATCGTCAGTGGTGCGAATGCACTTGAATAAGAGAAAAGGAGGTAGAAGTTTGAGTCAAGGTGAAATCGTTCAAGTAATCGGCCCTGTTGTCGACGTCAAGTTTCCAATTGGCAAAGACCTGCCAGACATCAACAATGCCTTGAAGGTCATCAAGTCAGACGACGACTCGATTATCCTTGAAGTTACTCTTGAACAAGGCGATGGCGTTTTGCGCTGCATCGCGATGGAATCTACCGATGGCCTTCGTCGTGGGATGAAGGTTGAAGATACTGGGAGCTCAATTTCCGTGCCAGTTGGTCCGGATACCTTGGGCCGGGTCTTCAACGTTTTAGGTCAACCGATTGATGGTGGTCCAGAATTTCCAGCTGACCACCCTCGCTCCGGGATCCACAAAGAAGCACCTAAGTATGATGAATTAACTACTAGCCGTGAAATCCTGGAAACCGGGATCAAAGTTATCGACTTGTTGGAACCATATCTTCGTGGTGGTAAGGTCGGTCTGTTCGGTGGTGCCGGGGTCGGCAAGACCACGATCATCCAGGAATTGATTCACAATATTGCCCAGGAACACAATGGTATTTCCGTCTTCACCGGTGTCGGGGAAAGAACCCGTGAAGGTAACGACCTTTACTTCGAAATGAAGGCATCTGGCGTTTTAGACAAGACCGCCATGGTCTTCGGGCAGATGAACGAGCCGCCTGGTGCCAGAATGCGGGTCGCTTTGACCGGTTTGACGATCGCTGAATACTTCAGAGACGTTGAAGGCCAGGACGTGCTGCTCTTCATCGACAACATCTTCCGGTTTACCCAGGCCGGTTCTGAAGTTTCCGCCTTGCTGGGCCGGATTCCTAGTGCCGTTGGTTACCAGCCAACTTTGGCAACGGAAATGGGTCAATTGCAAGAAAGAATCACTTCCACTAAGAAGGGGTCAATCACCTCTATCCAAGCCGTTTACGTTCCAGCCGACGACTACACTGACCCTGCGCCAGCGACTACTTTCGCCCACCTGGACGCGACGACCAACTTGGAACGTAGCCTGGTAGAACAAGGTATCTACCCGGCCGTTGACCCACTTGAATCAACTTCCAGTGCCCTGGACCCTGAAATTGTCGGCCAGGAACACTACGACGTTGCGACCCGAGTTCAGCACATCCTGCAACGTTACCGCGAACTGCAAGACATCATCTCCGTTTTGGGTATGGATGAATTGTCAGATGAAGAAAAGCTGATCGTTGCCCGGGCACGTAGGATTCAGTTCTTCCTGTCACAAAACTTCTTCGTTGCCGAAGTCTTTACCGGCGTTCCAGGCTCATACGTTCCAATCAAGGAAACGATCAAGGGCTTCAAGATGATCCTCGACGGCCATCTTGACGACTTGCCTGAAGATGCCTTCAGAGGCGTTGGCCCGATCGAAGACGTTTTGAAGAAGGCGCAAAAGATGGGGGTTACCCCAAGCGATCCGGAAGCAAAAGCCTTATTAGAAAAGTAGGTTGATGCATCATGGCAGAAGCAGAGAAACTGTTTAAGATCAATATCGTTACGCCAAACGGGTTAATCTATTCTCACCGTGGCAGCTCCGTCTCAATGCGGGCGATTGACGGCGACCGGCAGATTTTGTACAACCACCTGCCGATTTTAACTCCGCTGACAATTGGTGAAGTCCGGGTTCAACGCGGCGCCGATGTCGACCACAAGGTTGATCACATCGCCGTCAGCGGGGGGATCATCGAATTCGCCAACAATGTGGCAACGATTATTGCTGACAACGCAGAACGCGCGCGCAACATTGACCTCAGTCGGGCTGAAGCTGCCAAGCAGCGGGCCGAGGCGCTCATCAAGGAAGCCAAGGAAAAGCACGACGAGCAGTTATTGGAGCGGGCTCAAATTGCTTTGCGGCGGGCTGTAAACCGGATTCACGTTTACGACGAGCTGCAGAAATAAGGGAAAAGAGCGGATTTATTCCGCTCTTTTTTATGGTAGATTTTATTATGAGACAACTTGGAATTCACGCAATCATCAGCTTGGTGATCTACTTTGTTTGCATTGCCTTAGCCTTTCAGGCGATCAAAGCCGTCAGAATTGAGAAAATCATTCGGACCAGCCGGGTATTTGAAGCCCAGGTCTTCTTGATTTTTACGGCGATTGCCCTGGGCTATACGGTCGGCCAATTTTTGATCGCCTTGATAGATACTTCATTACAATTGTCTAACCTGTTTTAAAGAATAGGTTAAAGCTAAGCGGAAGCCGCTATACAGAGCGCTTTTATGGTACAATTAAAATTAATATGTTATGGAGGAAATAGACGTGTCAAAAGATATTGGTATTGATTTGGGGACCGCGAACGTTTTGATCAACGTTTCCGGCAAGGGCATTGTGATCGACGAGCCATCTGTTGTTGCCGTGGATACGAACACCAACAAGGTGGTCGCTGTCGGCACTGAAGCTTATGAAATGGTTGGCCGTACTCCTGGCAACATCCGCGTTATCCGGCCTTTGAAGGACGGGGTAATTGCTGATTTTGACATTACTGAAGCCATGCTGAGCTACTTTATTGAGAAGCTGAACGTCAAGGGCTTCATGAGCAAGCCGAACATTCTGGTCTGCGCCCCGACTGGCGTAACTTCAATTGAGCAAAAGGCCATCATCCAAGCCGCGGAAAAGTCAGGCGGCGGCAAGGTCTACCTGGACTATGAGCCAAAGGTAGCTGCCGTTGGTGCCGGCCTGGACATTTTCAAGCCGCAAGGTAACATGGTCATCGACATCGGCGGGGGGACGACTGACATCGCCATCCTGTCCATGGGCGAAATCGTGACTTCCAAGTCCCTGCGCTATGCCGGGGACCGGATGAACCAGGCCATCGTCAACTACATCAAGGCTAACCACCAGCTCTTGATCGGGATGCGGACGGCGGAAGCCATCAAGATTGAAATTGGTACCGCTACTGATCCAGACCCGGACGCAAGCATGAATGTCCGCGGCCGCGACACGATTGACGGCCTGCCAAAGCAGATCAAGGTAAACAGCTCTGAAGTAACTGAGGCCCTGCAAGAGGGCCTGCAAAGCATCATTGACACTACCAAGCAGGTTCTGCAGGAAACGCCGCCGGAATTGTCCGCTGACATCATCGACCGCGGGATTATGATCACCGGTGGTGGCGCCTTGCTGAAGAACATCGACAAGCTGATTGCCGACAGCCTGCAGGTTCCGGTTTTGATCGCTGAATCACCGCTTGAATCAGTTGCTTTGGGCACTGGCATCCTGCTGCAGCATATTGAAAAGCACGAACGTCACTAATAATGCGTCAAATAATGATTCTTCTAGTCCGCTTTTACCAGCGGGCAATCTCACCAATTTTGCCGGACAGCTGCCGTTTCTACCCGACCTGCTCCAGCTATATGATCACTGCTTTGGAAAAGCATGGTCCGCTTTTGGGACTGCTGATGGGCCTGGCAAGGATCCTGCGCTGCAATCCTTTTAACCGCGGCGGGGTGGATCCAGTACCGGACAAGTTTACCCTTTTGCGCAATCCCCACCCAGAAGAATATGAGGACGAAATTATTGCCAGAAAATTCCACAGTCACTAACGAGGAGGGAATATGTCAAGAAATCAAGAAAACATCGGGATCGAGGTCAACGAACTGTCTGACCGCCGGGTACCGACTTGGGAAGTAGTCATTCCAAAGAAGCGCCAGATCGGCTTGATCGAGCAGGTTGACGGCAAGTTCCGGGTAACCAGCAGCAAGTCCAAGAACGTGATGTTTGCCAAGAGCCTTGATGCCGGCATCAACGATCTGCTGGCCTACTTCACCTTGCACGAAAAATAATTTTTACGAATAAAGTGATAGTTAATGGCAAAAGTTCAAGAAGAAAGCAAATGGTATGACCGCATCGCCTGGGGAGTTATCATTCCCGTGGTCTTGCTGTCATTCGTCAGTTTCTATTCAATTTACAACGCATCAGTCAATGACTCGACCTATGGGACGCCAACTAGAACAGTGGCCATGCAGATTGTCTGGTACACGGTTTCCTGGCTGATGGTGGCCTTCATCGTCCGCTTTGACGCCGAGCAGATCTTTAAGCTGGCCCCCTATCTGTATGGCTTGGGGATCCTCATGCTGGTCGCGGTCCTCTTCCTGTATGACCGGACAACGGCTGCCAGCAGCGGGGCCAAGAGCTGGTTCGTCGTCGGACCTGTCAGCTTCCAACCCTCAGAAGTCATGAAGCCGGCCTTTATATTGCAGCTGGCCCGGGTCGTCAGAGATCACAATGCGCGCTATGCCCACAACCTCAGAAATGACTGGCTCTTGATCGGCAAGGTCATGGCCTGGTTCCTGCCGGTGGCCATGTTGCTTATGCTGCAGCCTGACTTTGGGACCACCCTGGTCTTTGTCGCGATTACCGCGGGGATTCTCCTGGTTTCAGGGATTTCCTGGAAGATCATCATCCCGGTCTTTCTGCTCATGGTGGTCGTGGGTGTCGCTGTCATCCTCCTGGTCTTTACCAGTGAAGGGCAGACGATTCTGCGCCACTACTTCAAGACCTATCAGCTGGAAAGAATCAAGTCCTGGAGTGACCCGTCAGGGGACAACTCCAACAGCGCCTACCAGCTCTGGCAGAGCATGAAGGCGATCGGGTCCGGGCAGATTTTTGGCAATGGCTTTAACAATATCAAAGTCTACGTGCCAGTCCGGAACTCAGACATGATCTTCTCCGTGGTCGGCGAAAGCTTCGGCTTTGTCGGCGGGGTGGCCTTGATCGGAATTTACTTCGTCTTGATCGTGCAGATGGTCAAGATCACTTTCTCGACCAAGAACGCCTTCTATTCATATGTGTCCACAGGGATTATTATGATGATTTTGTTCCACGTCTTTGAAAATATCGGCATGAGCATTGATCTACTGCCCCTTACTGGGGTGCCCCTGCCATTTGTTTCACAGGGTGGGTCAGCCTTGATCGGGAATATGATCGGGATTGGCTTGATCCTCTCGATGAAGTGGCACAATAAGGACTACATGTTTAGCACGGCTGGCGACTTTTAACTGAATTTTTGAGAGCATACGAAAACCGCCTCGGTCAATCGACCGGGGCGGTTTTATTTATTTTACTGGACTTAGTCCAAGCCAGCCTTGTTGTGCCGAACGACCAGGATGTCGCAGTCAGCAGTTCTGGTGACGTATTCAGTCACGCTGCCGATGAGCAGGCGTTCAACGGCGTTCAAGCCGGTCGCGCCGACGACGATCAGGTCGATGTCATGCTTCTTCGGGAATTCCCGGCTGATGATGACCTTTGGTGAGCCGAATTCGATGGAGTAGTGGACTTCCTTGACGCCGCTGTCTTGGGCAGACTGGTAGTACTTTTCCATCTTCTTCTTGGCGTCGTTGGAAACCTGCTCAACCATGGCTGAGTCAAAGCTGGAAACGTTCTGGAAGGACCGCGTATCGATAACGTGGAGAATTTCCAGGCTGGCGTTCATGTGCTTGGCAACCGTTACGGCCTTCTTGAAAGCCAGGTCAGCTTCCTTGGAACCGTCAACGGCAACTTGGATATGTTTGTATTGGTATTGTTTAGTCATTTTTGCCACCTCTTCCTGTCTCTATTTTACCAAAAAAATGAAAGCATTTTAATAAATTTACTGATTGTTTTGCGAAAGCAGGAGGGCGAAGATAAAAATCGCCGCTGAGCCTAAAAAGAGGGTGATCAAGTTGAGATACTTGTTGTCAAAGAAGAGCAGGACGATTCCCAAGACGCTGATCGCCAGTAGCGTCCACGAGCAGATGGTCATCAAGCTATGGAGCTCCGGGGAGCTGGAGACGTCGAAGACTAGGAAGGCGCCGTTTCTCCGGTGCCAGAGGTACCAGGCGGTCAGCAGCAGGCAGGCGATAAAAATGATCATGAAAATACGGATGTAGAGCATCGGTTAGACTTTCTAGTTTTCACAGGAAGTGAAAACACACTGAGTAAGCTAGTGGCAGGAATAAACAAAAAAAGCGGCCCGAAGGACCGCTGTTTTTGTCTAAGAAAATCCGAGTTGACCAAAGCATAAATGGCGCTGTTGATCCCGTAAAGAATTCACAAAATCCGGCCCGTCGCGCAGTGAATATGGATTCTGCGTGAGCAGCATTCCGATTCAGTAGTTACTGACAGGCCACCACGTCCTTAAGTTTGATCGGTCAACTAATTACAAATAAGCTTTCTGACGATCAACTCAGATCACTTATTATAATATAGAACCCAGCAGCCTTTGTCAAGTAAAATTATAACGCTTTCATTTACCGTTAAGGCCTGCTTTCTGCAGGTCATGCAGGCGCTGGTACTGGCTCTTAAAAGCCGCTTCAAATTTGCTCTCGCCCTTAGGGGCAAAATACTGCTTGCCTTGCATGCGGTCAGGCAGATAAGCCTGGGCCACCCAGTCGCCCGGATAGTCGTGGGGGTAGAGGTAGCCAGTCCCGTGGCCCAGCTTGCTGGCCCCCTTGTAGTGGGCGTCTTTCAACTGGTCGGGAATCTGGCCGACATTGCTTTGGCGGATGTCGGCTAAAGCCGCGTCAATGGCCGTCATCGCAGAATTGCTCTTAGGAGACAAGCAGAGCTCGATAACAGCGTTGGCCAGGGGGATCCGGGCTTCCGGCAGGCCCAGCTGCTGGGCCGCCTGTACGGCCAAAATAGCTCGCTCACAGGCCGGGGGATTGGCCAGGCCGATGTCTTCGTAGGCAATCACGCTGAGGCGGCGGCAGATTGAGACCAGGTCACCTGATTCCAGCAGCCGGCCCAGGTAGTGCAGGCCCGCGTCAGTATCTGAGCCCCGGATGGACTTTTGAAAGGCGGATAAGAGGTCGTAGTGGCCGTCCCCGTCAGCGTCAAAGTTCTGGATCTTCATTTGCAAGGAATCCGCCATGTCATCCAGGGTGACCGTGAAGGAGAAGGCATCTTTGCCCTCAGCTTCCAGTTCCTGCTTGGTCGACAGGACTGCCAGCTCCAGGCTGTTTAAAGTGGCCCGCAGGTCTCCGTTGCCCTTTTGCGCCAAAAATTCTCCTGCTTCTTTCGTCAGCTTGGCATGGTACTTGCCCAGACCTCTTTCTTCATCGGTTAGGGCCCGGTCAACAGCCGTCAGGATCTCTTCCTCAGTCAACGGCTTCAGTTCAAAAATCTGGCAGCGGGACCGGATGGCCGGGGAGATGGCCAGGTAGGGATTTTCCGTGGTTGCCCCGATCATAATCACCTGGCCGGATTCAAGCAGCGGCAAAAGAAAGTCCTGCTTGACCTTGTTGAGCCGGTGAATTTCATCCAGCAGCAGAACGACTGTCCCGCTCATCTTGCCTTCAGCGGCGACCTGGGAGAGTTCCTTTTGCCCGTCAGTCGCCGCGTTGAGCTGGCGGAAGGCATACTTGCTGCTGCCAGCAATCGCGCTGGCGATGCTGGTCTTGCCAATGCCGGGCGGGCCGTACAGGATCATGGACGAGAGCTGCCGGGCCTCAACCATCCGGCGGATGATCTTCTTAGGGCCGACCAGGTGCTGCTGGCCGACGACCTGGTCGATGGACTGGGGCCGCATCCGGTAGGCTAAGGGCTTCATTTATTGCCCCCGAAGAATCTGGCCAAAAAGCCCTTTTTCTTTGGAGCAGGCAATTTCTCAGCCGGCAGGGGCGGGGCGTAGACCTGGGTCAATTCGATCCGCATCCGGTTGATGGCCTCCTTGCTAACGACCAGGATGGCAGAATCATCATCGCCTTTTCTGGCACTTTCGTCATTGACCAGGCAGAAGGGAACCTGCTCCTTGCTGGCCCGGCTTTCAATCTGGCCGACAAAGGTCGGGTTGGGGGTGTTGGCGTTGATCAAAATGGTGTAGCCCTTGTAGTCGGCAAAGTGGTCCATGAAGAGTTTGGTCAACTTGGCGTCTTCACAGTCCTTGATGGTCATGCGCACGAAAACCCGCTCCCTTAAAGAACCCAAAAAGCGCCGCCGCTCGTCGGGCCTGGTCTGCGGAGTAATGCCATTCGCGGCGTTTTCGACTCTTTTGGCTAAATCTTCAGTCATGGCTTGATCCTTTCTAAAAATCAATACTGTATTTTTCTGGCTCTAAAGCATATTATAACTGAACTTTTTGGGCAAGAAAAAAGCCTTTCCCAAAACTGGGAAAGACTTTGAAGCCGAATTGATACTACAGCAACTTGTTGTAGTATTCAACAACCAGGGCTTCGTCAATTTCTGGTTCCATTTTGTCACGTTCTGGGAAACGAACCAATTGACCTTCCATCTTGTCTTCGTCAAATGAAACAAATGATGGACGTGAAGCAACAGCTTCCAAAGCGTCCTTAACTTGTTGCAGGTTCTTTGACTTTTCCTTCAAGCTAATGGTTTGACCAACCTTAACTTCGTATGAAGGAATGTCAACGCGCTTGCCATCAACAGTGATGTGGCCGTGGTTTACCAATTGACGGGCTTGTTCACGGGTAGTAGCCAAGCCGAGACGGTAAACAACGTTGTCCAAACGACGTTCAAGCAAGATCATGAAGTTGGTACCGTGTTGGCCTTCACGGATCTTACCAGCGCGGGCAAACAAAGTACGGAATTGGCGTTCGCTCAAACCGAACATCCAGCGCAGCTTTTGCTTTTCGTGCAATTGCATGCCGTATTCTGAAAGACGGCCGCGGTGGTTAGGACCGTGTTGACCTGGAACGTATGAACGACGAGCAAGTTCCTTGCCAGTGCCTGACAAAGAAATACCCAATCTTCTTGACCGCTTCCAACTTGGACCAGTGTATCTTGACATATAAAAATTCCTCCAATAAAAACAATAAAAATTGTTGGAGTAAAATAATCACAATATAAGCTCAACATTCGTGCATCCCGAGTTTACATTTTCGCCCGTGCAGCGTGGGTTACTCGTTCACTAAACGTCCCGGGATGTTGACGTTCTTGTCGCTTATGGCTGCAAATATCTTACACGTTGACCATTATAAGGGCTTTAGGCCCGAAAAGCAAGAAAAAAACGCAGAAAGTCTGGCAAAGTAGAAATATTTCGGGGGCTAGTTTGGTATAATTAACTTTAGTTCGGAGGAGAAAGATATGTCATCAACACAATCTCTACTACTCATCACTTTAATTATCACGATCATCGTAGTGGTCATGGCTATGCTTTTGATCAACCGCCGGCAATTGCGCGATATTGAAGAGCTCGATAATGAGCTGGGCAATATGGAAGACCTGCACCTGGAGCGGGCGATTGGCAAGCTGGACCAAATGGAACTGGCTGGGGAAAGCCTGGCTACCCTCAATACCTGGAAGAAGAGCTACCAGAAGGCGGCTGAGCTTTTTCCGGAAATCCAGCACTTGATTGAAGACGGGGCGGACGAAAATGCCCGCTACCGCCTGGTCAAGTCCCACCAAAGCATTAAGCAGGCCAGAGAACTGGTTGACTCTGTTTCTGAAGATGTCAAGAATTCATCCGACGTCTTCACCCAGCTTTTGGAATCAAACCGGGAAAATAAGGCCCAATATGACGAATTGATGCAGAGCTACCGGGAAATCCGCAAGGAAATTCTGGCAGATTCCTTTGACTACAGCGTGGCCCTGGAAGAAATCGAAAACCGCCTGTCAGCCATGGAGGAAGATTTTGCCCAGGCCAAGAACCTGTCAGCCCAGGGCGACCATGTCGAGGCTAAGCGGGTCTTGTCAAAGATCCGGGCGGACCTCACGGCCTTAAAGACCAAGCTGCCAGAAGTTAAGGAGGATCAGCACGACCTGCAGACCGTTTTTGCTGACCAGCTGGATGAAATCGCGGCTGGCTATAAGGAAATGCGGGATGCCAAGTACGGCTTCGGCAGCCTGGACGTTCTGCTGGAAATCAGGCAAAGCAACGACCAGATCGACCGGTCCCTGGCGGCTTTGGCCCAGCTGGACTTAGAAGAGACCAGCAAGGGGATGAAGAAGGTTGAAAAGGAAATCAAGACCCTCTACAGAATCCTGGAGAAAGAATATAAGGCCCGGCCTTTTGTGGAAAAGAACCAGGACAAGCTGCAGCGGCTCTTGACCCACCAGCAGACCGTCAGCCAGCAGCTGATCAAGAAACTGCGTCATATCGACGAAAGCTATGAACTGACCCACGGGGAACTGGACGAAAGCCGGGAGCTTGAAAGAGAAGTCCACAAGATGGATTCTGACTACATCCGGGCCAGCCAGCGGATCGCTGACGGCCGGGCCGTCTACTCTGAAGTCCAGGACGACTGGATCAAGATCCTGGGCCGCCTGCAGGAGATCGGCAAGCGCCAGCAGGAATTGTCGGAAGCAGTTGACGGCCTCTATGAGGCGGAAGAAGTGGCTCAGCGGTCAATCAAGGAATTCAAGCAGCAGGTCTCTTTGGTTTACCGCCACCTCAGCCGGCAGAATCTGCCGGGGATTCCGGAAGGCTTTTTGCAAATGTACACCCTGGTCATTAATGAAATCAGCAAGACCAGCGGGGAGCTCAACCAGGTCCGGATCAACATGGAGAAGATCTCTGAAGAACTGGTGCAAATCTCAGATGACGTTGATCGCCTGCAAAGAGAAGCGGAAGACATTATCAGTTCAGCCAATCTTTTTGAACTGACCATGCAGTATTCCAACAAGTTCCTGGACAATGAAACTGTCGTCCGGGCCCGCAGAAATGCCATGAAGCTGTATGACCGGGACTACAACTACAAGGATGCCCTGGACACGATCGCCACGGCGGTGGAGCGGGCTGAGCCAGGCAGCTACCAGCGGATTGAAAATGCCTATTATCAAGAGCAAAAAGAACTTATTGATTGAAGCCAAGCGGATTTTGGACTAAAATAGAATATCATTTGTAATTAAGCGGTCATTAAAATGGCCGCTTTTTTAAGGAGCAAGAAGCGTGATTTATTTTGACAACAGTGCCACGACCAAGATGGCGCCTGAAGCATTAGAGACCTACAGCCAGGTGGTGACCAAGATCTGGGGCAACCCTTCCAGCCTGCACAAGCTGGGTGACCGGGCTCATGGCCTGCTGGAAGCTTCCCGCAAGCAGGTTGCAGACTTGCTGGGAGTAAATACCGACGAGATCTACTTTACTTCCGGCGGGACGGAATCCAACAACACGGCCATCAAGGGGACGGCCTGGGCCAAGCGGGAATTTGGCAAGCACATCATTACCTCATCCGTTGAGCATGCCTCAGTGGCTAATACTTTTACCGAACTGGAAAACCTGGGCTTCCGGGTTACCCGCCTGCCAGTTGACAAGGAAGGCCGGGTTAATCCGGAAGACTTGAAGGCGGCCCTGGACAAGGATACGACCTTGGTCTCCATCATGGGCGTCAATAACGAAATCGGGACTATCCAGCCGATCAAGGAAATTTCTGAAATCCTGGCAGACTACCCGAACATCCACTTCCATGTTGATAATGTCCAGGCTCTGGGCAAGGGGATCTGGGACCAGGTCTTCACCTCCCGGGTCGACATGATGAGCTTTTCTTCCCACAAGTTCCATGGCCCGCGCGGTATCGGCATTTTGTACAAAAAGCGCGGCCGGATGCTGATGCCTTTGTGTGAAGGCGGCGGCCAGGAGAAGGGCTTGAGAAGTGGGACGGAAAACCTGGCAGCCATCGCGGCCATGGCCAAGGCAGCCCGCTTGCTTTTGACGGACGAAAAGGAAAAGGCGGACAGAGAATACGCCATTAAGGAAAAGATCAGCAAGTACCTGGCAGGTAAGCCGGGCATCCATATCTTCTCTCCTTTGAAGGCGGACTTTGCCCCCCACATCCTCTGCTTTGCTTTAGAGGGGATCCGGGGCGAGACCCTGGTCCACACTTTGGAAGACCAGGACATCTACATTTCCACCACTTCTGCCTGCGCCTCAAAGAAGGCGGACGAAGCCAGCACTTTGGTGGCGATGAAGACGCCAGACGCGATCGCCACCAGTGCCGTCCGGCTCAGCTTTGACGAAAGCAATACTTTAGAAGAAGCAGACGAATTCATCGCGGCTTTTGACGAGATTTACCAGCACTTTGCCAAGATCAACCACTTAGGAGAATAAATTTGCAATACACAGAAATCATGATTCGCTACGGCGAACTGTCCACCAAGGGCAAGAACCGGAAGGACTTCATCAACCGTCTTGCCAGCAATGTCCAGAAGGTTTTGCACGACTTCCCGGATCTGAAGATCCAGACCCACCACGACCGGATGCACATCCTTTTGAACGGGACCCCTTTTGAGCCGGTCAATGACCGCTTAAAGGTCGTTTTCGGGATCCAGACCTATTCCCCAGTCATCAAGACTGAAAAGAGCCTGGAAGCCATTGAAAAAACTGCCCTGGAACTGATGCAGGCAACTTACAAGGCCGGCATGACCTTCAAGGTCAATACCAGAAGAAGCGACCACAAGTTTATCTACGACACTAACCAATTGAACCAAATGGTGGCTGACTACCTTTATAACCACATGGAAGGCCTGCAGGCGGAAATGAAGCACCCGGACATGGTCCTGCTTTTGGAAATCCGCCAGGACGGAGCCTACATCTCCAACCAGCTTCTGCATGGGGCAGGCGGGATGCCAGTTGGCACGGCCGGCAAGGCAGTGATGATGCTGTCCGGCGGGATCGACTCTCCGGTAGCTTCCTACCTGGCCATGAAGCGGGGCGTGAACATCGAAATGGTCCACTTCTTCTCACCGCCATACACTTCTGAAAAGGCCCTGGCCAAGGCCAAGGAACTGACCAGCATTCTGGCCAAGTACAGCGGCCGGATCAACTTCATCGAAGTACCTTTTGCTGAAATCCAGGAAACGATCAAGGAAAAGCTGCCTGAGGGCTACTTGATGACTGTTCAGCGCCGCTTCATGCTGCGTCTGGCCGATATTATCAGGGAAAAGCGGCACGCTTTGGCCATCTTCAACGGAGAATCAGTTGGCCAGGTGGCTTCCCAAACCTTGGAATCCATGGCAGCCATCAATGACGTGACGACCACTCCAGTATTGCGGCCGGTTGCCACCATGGACAAGACTGAAATCATCGCCAAGGCCGAAGAAATCGGGACCTTTGACCTGTCCATCCAGCCATTTGAAGACTGCTGCACCATCTTTGCCCCGCCGCGGCCAAAGACCAAGCCAAAGATCGACAAGGCCCGGGAATATGAAAGCCGCCTGGACGTTGACGGCTTGATTGAGCGGGCCTTAGCCGGGGTCAAGGTTACTCCGATCTACCCGGGCCAGAGCTTCCTTGACGACCTGGCTGAAGAAGACGCGGACCTGCTTTAATGCTGCGCCTGGACAAATTTTTGGCCAACATGAAGGTGGGCTCCAGGTCCCAGGTTCATGAGATCATTAAGGCCGGCCAGGTGACGGTCAACGGGAAGGTCTGCCGGTCAGCCAAGCAGAAGGTGAAAGAGGATGCGGAAGTTCTGGTTAATGGCCAGGCAGTTGTCTACCAGCAATACCACTACTTTTTGCTCAATAAGCCAGCTGGCGTCTTGTCGGCAACAGAAGACTCCCGGCAAAAGACCGTCCTGGACCTGCTAAAAGACCAGGACCGTTATCAAAAAATCGCTCCAGTGGGCCGCCTGGACAAGGACACGACCGGCCTCTTGCTTTTGACCAATGACGGCCAATTGGCCCACCAGCTCCTGGCTCCGGAGTACCATGTGCCTAAGACCTATTACGCGCTTTTGGCCGGAGTAGCCGACGAAGAAACGGCCAAGGCAATTGCGGCAGGCCTCACTTTAAAAGATGGAACGGAATTAAAGCCGGGCCAGCTGAAGATCTTGCGGCAAGACAAGGACCAGGAGCAGTCAGAAATCGAGATCACCATTACCGAAGGCAAATACCACCAGGTTAAGCGGATGTTTGCCTCCCAGGGGATGAAGGTCTTAAAGCTTAAGCGGCTGAGCATGGGACCTTTGACTTTGCCGGCTGATTTAGCTCCTGGCTCTTACCGGCCTTTGACAGAAGAAGAGCTGGCGGCCTTAAAGCAAGTTGCCCTTTAATGGCTGAAAAAATTATGCTATACTTTGTGACAAAGCCAAGATCAAGAGGTGGCGCTTCATGACAGAGAAAGGTCATTTAAGCTGAGAGACCGGAAGGCGCCTGGTAGCTTGATTCGCTGGCCGGCTGAACCAGGAGTAAGCCGGTCCGGTACCCGCGCCGTTACCGCGTTTAAGCGGAGCATTATGCTCAATTTAGGTGGTACCGCGGTTATATATCGTCCTAGACATTTACTTGTCTGGGACTTTTTTTGGAGGAAATTTATGACAGAATTAGCACCAAAATACAACCCGCAAGAGGTTGAAGCTGGCCGCTATCAAGAATGGCTGGACGAGGACTTGTTCAAGCCGTCCGGTGACAAGAAGGCCAAGCCTTACTCAATCGTTATCCCGCCGCCAAACGTTACTGGCAAGCTGCACCTGGGCCACGCCTGGGACACGGCAATTCAAGACACCTTGATCCGCTACAAGCGGATGCAGGGCTACGACACCCTTTACCTGCCAGGCATGGACCACGCCGGCATCGCCACCCAGGCCAAGGTTGAAGCACGCCTGCGTGAACAAGGGGTCAGCCGCTATGACCTGGGCCGGGAAAAGTTCATGGAAAAGGTCTGGGAATGGAAGGACGAATACGCCAACATCATCAAGAGCCAGTGGCAAAAGCTGGGTCTGTCCCTGGACTACAGCCGGGAACGCTTCACTCTTGACAAGGGCCTGTCCAAGGCTGTCCGCCGGGTTTTCGTTCAGCTCTATAATGAAGGCTTGATCTACCGGGGCGAATATATCATCAACTGGGACCCGAAGCTGCGGACGGCTTTGTCTGACATCGAAGTTGTCCACCAGGATGACCAAGGGGCCTTCTACCACATCAACTACCCGCTGGCTGACGGCTCTGGCAGCGTGGAAATTGCTACTACCCGGCCGGAAACCATGTTTGGTGACACGGCCGTGGCTGTTGCCCCAGGGGATGAACGCTACAAGGACCTGGTGGGCAAGAAGCTGATTCTGCCGCTGGTTGGCCGGGAAATCCCGATCATTGAAGACCAACACGTCGACCCGGAATTCGGGACCGGTTTGGTGAAGATCACTCCCGCCCACGACCCGAACGACTTTGAAGTCGGCAACCGGCATGACCTGCCGCGGATCAACGTGATGAACGATGACGGGACCATGAACGACAAGGCGGGCAAGTACGCCGGCATGGACCGCTTTGACTGCCGTAAGCAGCTGGTTGAAGACCTCAAGGCTGAAGGCTACTTGATCAAGGTTGAACCAATCGTTCACTCAGTTGGCCACTCTGAACGCTCCGGCGTGCAAGTTGAACCCCGCCTGTCCACCCAATGGTTCGTCAAGATGAAGCCACTGGCTGACAAGGTTTTGGAAAACCAAAAGGGTGAAGGCAGAGTTAACTTCGTGCCTGACCGCTTTGAAGGCACTTTGGAGCGGTGGATGGAAAACGTCCACGACTGGGTCATCTCCCGCCAGCTCTGGTGGGGCCACCGGATTCCTGCCTGGTACAACAAGCAGACCGGGGAAATGTACGTCGGTGAAGAAGCGCCAGCAGACATTGAAAACTGGGACCAGGACCAGGACGTTTTGGACACCTGGTTCTCCAGTGCCCTCTGGCCATTCTCAACTTTGGGCTGGCCGGATGAAGACTCAGCTGACTTCAAGCGCTACTTCCCAACCAACGCCCTGGTAACTGGCTACGACATCATCTTCTTCTGGGTTTCCCGGATGATCTTCCAAAGCTTGCACTTCACCGGCGAGCGGCCATTTGACAATGTCGTTTTGCACGGCTTGATCAGAGACGAGCAGGGGCGGAAGATGTCCAAGTCCCTGGGCAACGGGATCGACCCAATGGACATCATCGACAAGTACGGCGCTGACGCTTTGCGCTGGTTCCTGTTGAACGGGACCGCGCCTGGCCAGGACACCCGCTTCAGCTACACCAAGATGGACGCTGCCTGGAACTTTATCAACAAGCTCTGGAATGCCAGCCGTTTCGTCATCATGAACCTGCCGGAAGATGCCAAGCCAGCCCAAAAGCCGGATACCAGCAAGTTTGACCTGGCTGACGCCTGGATTTTTGACCGCTTGAACCACACCGTTAAGGAAACTAACCGCCTCTTTGACGAATTCCAATTCGGGGAAGCCGGCCGGGAAATGTACAACTTCATCTGGAACGACTTCTGTGACTGGTATATCGAAATCTCCAAGGTTGCCCTCTACGGCGACGACGCAGAACTGAAGGCCAGAAAGCAGGCCAACTTGACCTGGATTCTGGACCAGATTCTCCGCCTGATCCACCCAATCATGCCATTCGTGACGGAAAAGCTCTGGCTGTCCATGCCGCATGAAGGCAAGTCCATCATGACCGCTGCTTACCCGGAAGCCCACGCTGAATTCAACAATGCCAAGGCTAACGAAGACATGGCCTTCTTGATCGAAATCATCAAGGCTGTCCGGACCATCCGGATGGAAGTGAACGCTCCAATGTCCAGCGCCATCGACATCTTGATCCAGCTGGATGACGAAAAGAATGAAGCAATTCTGCGGGACAACATGGAATACGTGGAAAACTTCCTGCACCCGAAGAAGCTGGAAATCTCCGGCAAGATCAAGGCACCGAAGTTAGCCAAGACGGCTGTGATCGCCGGGGCCCAGATCTTCGTTCCACTGTCAGAACTGGTTGACCTGGACGAAGAAATCGCCAAGATGGGCAAGGAAGAAGCCCGCCTGGAAGCTGAAGTTGACCGGGCAAGCAAGAAGCTGGCCAACAAGGGCTTTGTTGACCACGCGCCAGCTGCCGTGGTTGAAAAGGAAAAGGGCAAGCTGGCCGAATATGAAAGCCAGCTGGCCGGCGTGCGCGACCGCATCAAGGAATTGAAAGAAAGTCGTTAAAGACGTGAAATTTAGGACAGTTAATGAACTTACCGCTTACCTCTATCATTTGCCGCGCTTGCACGAAAAGAGCGACCTGACCTATGTCAAAAGGGTGCTCAAGGCTCTGGGGGATCCCCAGGACAAGGTCAAGTGCTGCCACATTACTGGAACCAACGGCAAGGGCTCAACTGCATATTACCTGAGCAATCTGCTCCAAAAGGCCGGTCAGCAGACTGGCCTTTTTGTTTCGCCCTTTATCATCCGCTTTAACGAGCGGATCCAGCTGAACGGGCAGGCAATCGCGGATGAGGACCTGCTGGAAGTGGCAAATGAAGTTGAAGCCGCAGTCGGCCACTTGCGGGAAGAAGAGACAGATTTTGCCCTGGTGACCTTTGAATATGAAGTTGCCATGGCCTTCCTCTTTTTTGCCAAGCAAAAATGTGATTACGCGGTTATTGAAGTCGGCATCGGGGCCGAGCATGACAAGACCAATGTGATGACGCCAGTAGTCAGCTTGATTACCACTATCGGCCTTGACCATGAGCAGATCATCGGACCGACTTTGGCTGATATTGCCAAAGAAAAGAGCGGGATCATCAAGCCGGCTGTCCCGGTCATCCTCGGTGACATCCCAGCAAGCGTAAAGGGAATCGTTGAAGAAAAAATAACTGAATCAGCTAGTCCTTCTTACTGGCTGGGCCGGGACTTCCAGGTCAAGGAAGAAAAAGCAGGCTATGAGCTTGCAGTTGCCGGGCAAAATTACCAGTTGCCGGCCTGGCCCCTGCCAGAAGCTAAAGACGCGGCCATGGCCTTGGCGGCTTTTGCCCTTTTGCCGCTTGCTTTAAGTGAAAAGGCAGCTGAAGCTGCCTTAACCCAGACCACGGTTCCTGGCCGCTACCAACGCCTGGAAAAGGCGGGATGCAGCTTTTTATTGGACGGGGCCCACAATGTCCAGGCTGGAAGCGAACTTTTGCCATATGCCCGCCGCCTGGCCAAGGATAAAGGCGGCCGGCTTTTGGTCTTAGCTGGCATGATGAAGGACAAGGACTTGAGTGACTTTCTGACTCTGCTGAAAGATGAAAAAGTCACCTTGACCAGCCTGGCTTACCCGCGAGCAGCTAAAAAAGCTGACTTCCCGGCCTGGGTCCAGGAAAAATTTGTCTATGAGGGCGATTTGGGCCAGGCATTAAAGCAAGTGATGGCGGAAGCTGGAGACCGGGACTTGATCTTGGTTACGGGTTCATTTTACTTGGTCAGCGCGGTCTTGCAGCTTCTGCAGAGCGCCTGAGCATGAAGGGGGAAAATATGCGTGTTGCAGGTTTAAAGATGGACAAGCAGGGGGTCATTTTTGACATGGACGGCCTCCTGGTCAACTCCGAAGAGCTCTACTGGCAGGCCAATATCCAGGCCGCCCGGGAATACAAGCTGGGCATCAGCGATGATGCTTACCTGGACCTGGTTGGAGCCAGCGTCAAGGCCATGGATGCCTTTTATGAAAAATATTTTCCAAACGATGAGGTCCGCCAGGCTTTTGTCAAGCGGACCGACGACCTGGTCTGGGAATGGACCGACCAGGGCAAGCTGAAGCTGAAGGCCGGGGTCAAGGAGGCTCTGGAGTACTTTAATGACCTGGGCTTAACCGTCGGGATCGCCAGCAACAACTATAAGAGCGTGGTTGACCACAATCTCTGGGTGACCGGCTGCCGGAACAGCTTTGACTTTATCGTTACCCATGACGAAGTTGCTGAGAAAAAGCTCCGGTCCAAGCCTTTCCCGGACCTCTATCTGGCTGCCCAAGAGCGCAGCGGCCTGGGTAAAGACCAGCTCTTGATCTTTGAAGACTCCAGCATGGGGGTCGAAGCGGCGGAAAATGCCGGGATTGACTGCGTCATGATTCCCGACATCAAGCCCGCTTCAGCCGAAGACCGGGCCAGAGCCCAGCTGATTTGCCCGGACTTTTTTGACTTTTTGAAAAAAATTTCTTAGTTTTTGGCGTAATTAGTAGTAGAGCGTAAAAATAAGGAGGAAATGCAAATGACCGAAACTACGCAAAACTACTATTATGTTGAAAGTGACCGTGACCTGCTCAAGCTGCTCTTTGACCAGCTGCCCTGCCAGAGTCTGGAAGACCTGTTGCAGCTGCTGGATCAAAAGCACATTGCCAGCTTCAAGGACATCTTGGACTACGCGTCAGGACCGGACTGCCCCAATGACCTGGCCTTGACCATCGAGGTGGCCATGGACCGGTTGCGGCGGACTGACATGCGGCGCAGCTCTGACTGGGCCAGCAGCTCTAAGATTGGCAACTACCTGGCTAATAAACTGCTGGGGCAAAAGCAGGAGCAGTTCTGGGTCCTCTATTTTGACCAGCAGCAGAATCTCCTGGGGGAAAAAATGCTTTTCCAAGGCACCCTGGACCGGTCCTGGGTCCACCCCAGAGAAATCTTCCGCTGGGCGATGGTCTACGGCTGCGCCAGCATCATCGTGGCCCACAACCATCCCAGCGGGGCGCTGACCCCGTCAGACAATGACCTGGAATTGACCAAGGGCTTGAAAAAAGCCAGCAAGATCATGAAGATCACCTTTTTGGACCACTTCATCATCGGCGGGGGTGAATATTTGAGCCTGCGGGAGCGGGAATTGTTTTAAAATTAGCTTAATTTTCCGCCAATCCATGACTTTCACGGGCATTATGCTATAATTAAGCAAGATTAAGCGAGTAAATAAGGAGAGATATCCGTGTTTGGATTAGGTTCAAAGAATATCGGTATTGACCTGGGTACCGCCAACACCCTGGTCTACGTTGAAGGCAAAGGCATCGTTTTGCGTGAACCTTCAGTTGTTGCCAAGAATACCAAGACTGGCGAAGTTATTGCAGTAGGTTCAGAAGCCAAGGAAATGATCGGCAGAACTCCAGGCTCAATCGTGGCTATCCGCCCGATGAAGGACGGGGTTATCGCTGACTATGACACGACCGCGGCCATGCTTAAGTACTTTATGGGCAAGACGGTCGGCAATTCCAAGCCTTCAGTCATGATCTGCGTGCCTTCAGGCGTTACTGAAGTTGAAAAGCGCGCTGTTATCGACGCTGCCCGGGTGGCAGGGGCCAGAGAAGCTTACGTGATTGAAGAACCATTCGCCGCAGCTATTGGTGCCGGTTTGCCGGTTATGGAACCAACTGGTTCCATGGTCGTTGACATCGGTGGTGGTACGACTGACGTAGCCACTATTTCCCTGGGCGGGATCGTTTCTTCAACTTCCATTCGCCAGGCTGGTGACAAGTTCAACCAAGCAATCACCAACTTTGTGCACGGCAAGTACAACCTGCTGATCGGTGAAAGAACCGCTGAAGACATCAAGATCCAAATCGGTTCAGCTTCTGTTGAAGCAGCCAAGGAAATCGAATCAATGACCATCCGCGGCCGGGACCTGGTGTCGGGCTTGCCGAAGTCATTGGAAATCAGTGCCGTTGACGTTGCAACTGCTATTCAAGACGTTGTTCAAGACATCATTGTTGCGATCAAGGAAACCTTGGAATTGACTTCTCCTGAAATTGCCGCAGACGTAATTGACCATGGTATCGTCCTGACCGGTGGTGGTGCCCTGCTCAAGAACTTGCCAGAAGTCATCTCTGACGCGACCAAGGTGCCTGTCTTCATCGCTCAAGATCCGCTTGACTGTGTAGCAATCGGTACCGGTGAATCTTTGAAGCACCTGGACGTAATGCGGAAGACTAGCAGATAAGAAATAAGAAAACCGGCCTCCGGGCCGGTTTTTATATTGGATGGGTGTTTATGAAGAATTTTTTTCAAAACAGAAAAATGCTGGCGGCTTTCGGGACCGTGGCGGTTTTGGCAGCCCTGCTGGGCTCAACGGTGATGCTGAGAAACAACCTGAGCGCGCCGCTTTTGATCCAGCGCCTGGGCAATGACATCGTCTCCGTGGGCTCAAGAATCGTGAGCGTGCCGGTTTCCTGGTTTACTGATGGAATCGACAGCGTCAAGGACTTGCAGAACGCGGCTGATGAAAACAGTCACTTAAAAAATAAGGTGGCTGAGCTGGCCCAGGTCGAAGCCAGAAATGCTGCCCTGGAAAAGGAAAACAAGCAGCTGAAAGCTGCCGCTGGAATTAAAAAGACCTTGACCGGCTACACGACCACGACTGCTTCAGTAATTTCCCGCTCCAGCGACAGCTGGTCAGAAGTCTTGACCATTGACAAGGGCAAGAGCTCCGGCTTGAAGAAGGACATGGCGGTCATGTCCGGCGGCGGCGTGATTGGCCGGATCCTGGAAGTCGACGCGGCCACCAGCAAGGTAGAACTGATCACCACGACTGACAGCTCAGCCAACCGTTTTGCCGTGCAAGCCACGACAGACACGGGCAAGGTTTTGCACGGGATCATCAGCGTCCAGTCAAACGGCACTTTGACCTTTACCCAGGCCTCCAGCTCAAGCAAACTGAAGAAGGGAACCAAGGTCTACACCAGCGGCCTAGGCGGGACTTCACCGAAGGGGCTTTTGATCGGGACGGTGGCGGAAACCACCAAGGACAGCTTTGGCCTGTCTGACTTGATCAAGATCAAGCCGGCCGGCAATTTGAGCGACGCGTCCGTGGTAACGGTCGTCAAAAGGAGCGTGGCTGGCTAATGCGGATTTTCAAGCAATGGGTTTTGGCCATCGCCCTTTACCTGGCTCTAGTTATGGAGGGGACCCTGTCCGTTTACCTGCAGCCGGCCTTGACTTACCAGCACGGCCGGGCGGGGCTCTTGCTCCTGCCAATCGCCGTTTTGATCATCGCCTATGAAGACGAAAGAAACGAGAAGGAAATCTGGCTGGCCCTGGCGGCCGGAGTAGTTGCCGACCTCTACTTCTGGGGGATCATCGGGATCTACACCTTTATCCTGCCGGCCCTGTCGGCTTTTGGCCGCTGGTATGCCCGGGTCTTTCCAGAACTCTTCGTTTTCCGCCTGCTGGGCAACATCGTGGCCATTACCGTCAGCTGCCTTTACACCTGGCTGGTTTTCCGTTTGATCGGCTGGACTGATTTGACCTTGAAGGCCATCGGCTTCAGCCTCTTATACACGGCCGGCTGGACGACCGGGATCAGCCTGGCAACTTACTGGCTTTGGGCCAAGCTGGCCAGATCTTATCCTTTCCTGGTTGACCTGGACAATTACCGGTATTAATGAGCAATAAAAAAGCGGCCAGCGTGAAGCTGACCGCTTTTGAGCGTATTGCAGATTTATTGGGCAGTTAAGTAGTAAAGAACAGAGGCTGCCACGCCAAAGAGCGTGATCAAAGCCATCAAGACTACCATGAAATTCTCAATCTTTTGAAATGTTGACTTTTTCTTTTTACGTGCCATAGAAGCCTCCTATATGAGAGTGATTATAACCTTTTTGTCGGCGATTTGCAATTTCCTTGCTGCACTTTAAGAGAAAAATAAAAATGTGCTAAACTAGCTAGCAGATGGAGGAAAATTATGCTGATGATATTCTTATTGCCGGCCTTTGGCCTGGCTTGCGCCTACCTGGTCAACCTGATCTGGCCTAAAGCCGCCTTTAAAGGCTATGATGTCATGCCTTTCTTTTTGATCTACGCCTGCCAGCTGATGACCAACTTAAAGGGCGTGCCATCCTTTTTACCGGCCGGCTTTTTGCTTTACTTCATATTGATATTGCTGGCCGCTATCAGATGGGCCATGATCAACAAGAACATTTCCTTAGGGAAGATGTTCCGCCAGTTCTGGTCCTACCTGGATGCCTGCAGTTTCTTTTGGTATTGCGGATTGCTTTTGGTCGTTATGATCTGATAAATTACTGTCAGCCGCTTAGCGCGGCTGGCAGTTTTTTAATTTTTTCGGAAATCTGCTTGTGCTTTTCAGATATTGTGGTTTAAAGTGGGGATTTGTGGTAAATTGTTAACAGAAGGGAGGAGCCTGCCATGTTCATGGGCGAATACCAGCACAATTTGGACGCCAAAGGCCGTTTGATTATCCCGGCCAAGCTGCGTGAACAGATTGGGCCAGCCATGGTTTTGACCCGGGGCATGGAAGGCTGCATTTTTGGCTATCCTTTGACGGAATGGGCCAAGATCGAGGCCAAACTGGCCAAGCTTCCCTTGACGAAGAAGAACGCGCGGAGTTTTACCCGGATGTTTTATTCCGGCGCTATGGAAGGCGAATTCGACAAGCAGGGGAGAATCAATTTGTCCCCCACCTTGAAGAAGCACGCCGGCCTGGTCAAGGAATGCGTCATTGTCGGCGTCTCCAACCGGATTGAAATCTGGGCTAAGGAGCGCTGGGAAGAGTATTCTGACGAAGCCAACGAAAGTTATGATGAAATTGCGGAAGATTTGGACGATATCGAGTTATAAAGATGGAATTTAAGCATACTAGCGTGTTATTGCACGAAACAATCGACAACCTGGCCCCGCAAAGCGGCGGCACATATGTGGATGCCACCTTCGGTGGGGGCGGGCATGCAAGATACCTGCTTAGTAAGCTGGACAAAGGAAATCTAATCGGTTTCGACCAGGACCAGTACGCGATTGACACCGCCCAGAGCAATTTTGCTGCCTTTTTAAAAGAAGACAGCCAGCCCCGCCTGCAGCTGGTCCACAACAACTTCAGCCACTTAAAAGAGGAGCTGGCCAAGCTGGGGATTAGCGGCATTGACGGCATCTACTACGACTTGGGTGTTTCATCTCCGCAATTGGACCAGGCTGAACGCGGTTTTTCCTACCGTTTTGACGCAAGGCTGGACATGCGGATGGACCAGAGCCAGGACTTTGATGCTTACCAGCTGGTCAACCAGTATGACCAAAAGCAGCTGGCTGACGTCCTTTACCGCTACGGCGATGAGAAGTTTTCCCGGCAGATCGCCAGAAAGATCGTTGAAAGAAGACGGGCCAAGCCGATTGAAACTACTTTTGAGTTAGTGGAGATCATTAAGGAAGCAATTCCGGCAGCAGCCCGCCGCAGCGGCGGGCACCCGGCCAAGAAGAGCTTCCAGGCCATCCGGGTGGAAGTCAACCACGAGCTGGACGTTTTGCGGGCATCTTTGGAAGAAGCCATCAGCCTGCTCAATCCCGGCGGCCGGATCTCCGTCATCACCTTCCAGTCTTTGGAAGACAAGATCGTCAAGCAGACCTTCAAGAAGTATTCAGAAGTTGAAATTCCCCGCGGGATGCCGGTTGTGCCCGAGGGGATCAAGCCAACTTTACGCCTGGTCAACCGCAAGCCGATTACGGCCAGCGAGGAAGAACTGGCGGAAAACAACCGATCACACAGTGCAAAGTTAAGAGTAGCAGAGAAGTTATAAAGAGGACCACAATGGCTGGAAACACAGTTAGAAAATACAATTACGAACCAGAAGAGGAAGCCCGGAAAAGTCCTCGTTTGGTGGTTGATCCGCAGAAGGTGCCATACTCAGCTTTTGAAAAGCTGCTGGCAGTCTTGGGCCTGCTTGGGGCAGTTGCCTTGATTACCTTGAACGTGTCGGCTAGTGTTTCGGCGACTTACGCCCAGCGGCAGCTGACCAACGTCAAGGAATCAATTACCAAGCAAAAGAACGCAACAGCTGACTTGCAGCAGGAAATCGGTGAGCTGTCATCAAATACCCGCCTGAACAAGATCGCCCAAAGTCAAGGACTGAAGTTGCGTGAAAATAACATTAGGACAATTCGCTAATGAAGAAGACCACTAATTTAAGAAAAATAAAATCCAGAGCACACGGCTATCGCTTTACAGTTGGGAGAATTCTAGAGCTAGTCGTTGCTTTGGTTTTTCTTTTTTTTGCCGGCCGCATGCTTTATTTGTCGATTTCAAAAACGATTGATGGCCAGGACATCAGCAAGAGAACTGCCGCGATCTACCGCCGCAACACCGTATTGACCGCTAACCGGGGCACGATTTATGACAAGAACGGCTTGATCATTGCCCAGGATTCCCACACCTACACGGTCTACGCGATTTTGGACAAGACTTATGTTGACTCTAATAAGAAACCACTCTATGTTCAAGACAAGGAGAAAACGGCCGATAAGCTGGCCACGGTTTTGCCCCTTTCCAAGGCAAAAATCCTCAAGTATCTGAACCCGAAAAATAAAAACACCTTCCAGGTTCAGTTCGGGACAGCCGGGTCCGGTTTAACCTTGACTGAGAAAAAGAAGATCCAGGCCATGCACCTGACCGGGATTAAGTTCATGGAAACGCCGTCGCGCCTGTATCCAAACGGGGTTTTCGCTTCTAACGTGGTCGGCTATACGGTTTCTCAAACCAATTCCAAGACGCAGACGACGGAACTGGAAGGGGTGACCGGGCTTGAAGCCTACTTCAACAAGATCCTCAAGGGGACCAACGGCTATGAGACCAGCATGGTCGACTCTTCAGAAAACCAGCTGCCAAGCGGATCCCACTCCTATAAGGCGGCTAAAGACGGGGACAATCTATATTTGACGATTGACTCCCAGCTCCAAAGCGCCCTGGAAACCTATATGAGCAAGGTGCAGAAGAACTACAAGCCGAAAGCTATGACAGCGGTCATTGAGGACTTGAAGACAGGGAAGATCCTGGCAGCCTCCCAGCGGCCGACCTTCAACTCTCAGACCAAGGCTGGAATCAGCAAGGCCGGCAGCAACCTCCTGGTCCAGTCCATCTATGAGCCGGGTTCTGTTTTCAAGATCCTGTCTCTGGCCGCCGCGGTCAACAGCGGCAACTACAACCCTAAGTCCTACTACCGGTCAGGGTCAATTACCGTTTCCGGCTCCACTATCTATGACTGGCAGAAGTCCGGCTGGGGGACGATCCCGTTCTCCCAGGCCTTCCCGCGCTCCAGCAATGTCGGGATGGTCTACCTGGAAAAGAAGATCGGGGCCAAGCTCTGGCGCAAGTACCTCAATATGTTCCGCATCACCCACAAGACCGGGATTACCCTGCCAGGTGAAGTTTCCGGCAGCTTGTCCTTCTCAAGTCCGGTTGACCAGGCGGTAACTTCCTTTGGCCAAGGGGTCACGGTCAATGTCATGCAGATGATGCAGGTTTACAGTGCCCTGGCCAACAACGGGCAGATGGTTAAGCCGCAACTGGTGGAAAAAATCACCGATTCTTCGGGCAAGACAATCAAGAGCTACAAGGTCCAGAAGGTTGGCAAGAAGATTTTTACTGCCCAGACCAGAAAAGTGGTCATGCAGAACATGAAGAAGGTTTTGGACAAGGAAATCGGGACCGGCCACATCTACTACATGAAGGGCAAGGACTTCGGGATCAAGACCGGGACGGCTCAGATTGCCAAGTCAACCGGCGGCTACATGACCGGGGACCGGGACTATGTCTTCTCAGTCGTGGGGATTACCCCAACTAACAATCCCCGCTACTGCATCTATTTGACCATGAAGCAGCCAAGCAAGCTGGGCAGCGGGGCCGAAACCATCCTGGCCCAGATCTTTAAGCCGATGATGAGCCGGCTGGTTCTTTTGAACAAGGGGGACAAGTCAGCTTCGGCCGTGGTCAAGGTGCCGAAGTTTACCGGCATGACCTATGCCAAGGCGAAAAAGACCGCGACCTCAAATGGTCTTTCCCTGGTCCGCCTGGGGACTGGTTCCAAGGTCCTCAGCCAAAAGGCAGGGGCCGGTGAAACGGTATCCGTTGGCAGCACCGTCTTTGCCTTGACTAGCGGCAAGATCAGCCTGCCGGATTTGACCGGCTGGAGTGAAAGCCAGATTGAGGCCTACGCCTCCCTGGCCGGCATCAAGCTGCAGCTGTCAGGCAGCGGCAAGGTCAAGTCACAGAGCCTGGCCCAGGGGACGGTAGTTAAATCAGGGACGAAATTGAAAGTAGAGTTAAAGGAGTAATAGATCGATGCAAGCAAGTTTGATTGCTTTTATGATTTCACTGGTACTGAGCGCCTTGCTTTTGCCATGGCTGATCATCTGGATGAGAAGCCACGACGAAGGCCAGCAGATCCGGGATGAAGGGCCGAAATGGCATGAAAAGAAGTCGGGGACCCCGACCATGGGGGGCACGGTCTTCGTGCTTTCAGCCGCGGTCGCAACGGTTGCCATCTGTGCTTACAAGGGCCAGCTGTCTAAGACAGTCTGGATTTTGTTAGTTGCCCTTTTGGGCTACGGGATCATCGGCTTTTTGGATGACGGCTTGAAGCTCTTTTTCAAGCGGAACCTGGGCCTGAGAGCCTGGCAAAAAATGGCCCTGCAGCTGCTCGTCGCTGCTGCTGGTATCGTTTTGCTGGCGGCCAGTGACAACTTTGACTTCGCTCTTTACCTGCCTTTTGCCGGGGTGGTCAAGAACGTGGCCCTCTTTACCTTGTTTGAAGTCTTCTGGCTGGTTGGCTTTTCAAATGCCGTCAACCTGTCTGATGGTCTGGACGGCCTGGCAACCGGTCTGTCTTTTATCGCTTACGGCACTTACGCCTGGCTGGCCTTTAAGAGCCAGAACTTCGGCGTTCTGGTCTTCTGTATGGCGGTAATGGGGGGCCTGGCAGCCTTCTTCATGTTCAACCACAAGCCGGCCAAGATTTTCATGGGGGATGCCGGTTCCCTGGCCCTCGGGGGCGGTTTGGCGGCAGTCAGCATCTTCTTGGGCCGGCCATGGTCCTTGCTGTTGGTCGGGATTGTCTTTGTCTGCGAAACGGCCAGCGTTATCTTGCAGGTTGCCTCATTTAAGACGACTGGCAAGCGGATTTTTAAGATGACGCCAATCCACCACCACTTCGAAATGCTGGGCTGGTCTGAATGGAAGGTCGACCTGGTCTTCTGGCTGGTCGGTCTGGTTGGCAGCGGAATTTACTTGATGATTTGGGGATAATTAACGATGAAAGAAATCGATAAATATGCTGGTAAAAACATTCTTGTTTTAGGTCTGGGCCGGAGCGGCTTCGCGGTCAGCAAGCTGCTCCTTAAGCTGGGCGCGCGTTTGACTTTAAATGACAAGGCCGACCTGGCTGCTGACCCGAAGGCTAAGCAGTTAGCTGACCTGGGCGTCAGAGTAATTGGCGGCAGCCACCCGGTTGACCTGTTTGACCAGGAAAAGTTTGACTACCTGGTTAAAAACCCCGGCATCCCTTACGAGAACCCGATGGTGGCTAAGGCCAGCGAAAAAGGGGTTCCGATCATCACTGAACCTGAAGTTGCTTTAAGCGCCAGTGAGTCGCCTTATGTCTGCGTCACTGGTTCAAACGGCAAGACCACCACGGTCATGCTGACCCAGCAGATCATGGATCACTACCTGCAAAAGCAGGGCCACCACGCTTACGCGGTCGGCAACATCGGCTGGCCGATTTCTGAAGTAGTTTTAAACCAGGCCGGCCCAGACGACCTGCTGGTCGTGGAAATGTCCAGCTTCCAGCTGATGGGGGTAACCGACATTGAGCCAAAGGTAGCCGCCATCGTTGACATCTATAACAATGTCCACCTGGACTACCACAAGACTTTTGATAACTATGTTGACGCCAAGCTGAACGTTGGCCGCTTCCAAAAGGCCAGCGACTACTTCCTGGCCAACTTTGACCAAAAGGATATCCTGACTAGAGAAGAAAAGGCAACTAAGGCCAAGATTCTGACCTTCAGTGAAAATGATCCAGCTGCAGACTTCTACATTGGCCAGGACTACTTGATGCATGGCGAAGAAAAGATGATGAAGATTGCCGACATCAAGCTGCCGGGGATCCACAATCTGCAAAACTCCCTGGTTGCCATCGGCATCAGCAGCCTGATGGGGGCGGGCAAGGACGACATCGCGGCCGTTTTGTCCACCTTCACCGGGGCTGAACACCGCCTGCAGTACGTGACCACCCTTGACGGGGTCAAGGTCTACAATGACTCCAAGTCAACCAACATTGAAGCAGCCACCGTGGCCATCCAGTCCTTCAAGCAGCCGGAAGTCCTTTTGGCCGGGGGCCTGGACCGGGGCTTTCTCTTTGACTCCCTGGTTGATCTGTTTAAAAAGCACGTCAAGGCCATCGTAACTTACGGGGAAACCCGTTACCTGCTGGCGGACGCGGCCAGAAAGGCCGGAATCAAGACCATCGTGGTTGTTGACAACCTGCATGAAGGGGTTAAGGCAGCATCCAAGCTGGCTGAAGCCGGCGACGTCCTGCTCTTTTCACCGGCCTGCGCTTCCTGGGACCAGTTCAAGACCTTTGAAGAACGCGGCGAATATTTTGTCAAGTATGTAAAAGAATTGGAAGAGAAATAAAATGAGAGTTATTTTTTCTGGTGGCGGCACTGGGGGCCACATTTATCCCATCATGGCCTTGATTGAACGCCTGAAGGAAGAAGGCATTTGCCAAGACGATGAGATTTTGTTCGTCGGCACCAAGAAGGGGCTGGAATCCAAGATCGTGCCTGCCGCCGGGGTCAACTTTAAGACCATCGACATCCAAGGCTTTGACAGAAAGCACCTGTTGAACAATGTTAAGACCATCCAGCTCTTTTTAAAGGCGACTAAGCGGGCCAAGGAAATTTTGGCTGACTTTCAGCCGGACGTTGTCCTGGGCACTGGCGGCTACGTCAGCGGGGCGATTGTCTACGAAGCCAGCAAGATGAAGATTCCGACCATGATCCACGAGTCCAACTCCGTGGTCGGGGTGGCCAACAAGTTCTTAGGCCACTACGTGGACAAGATCTGCTATACTTTTGACGACGCGGCCAAGGAATTTCCGGAAAAAAAGAAGCTGGTCAAGACCGGCAACCCGCGTTCCCAGCAGGTTTTGAGCTTAAATGCCAAGCCAGTTGACCTGGCAGGCGATTTGGGCCTTAACCCCCAGATTCCGACTGTCCTGGTCTTCGGGGGTTCCCGGGGCGCCTTGGCCATCAACCGGGTCATGCTCAAGTCTTTGATGGAGCTGAAGAAGAAGCCTTACCAAGTGATCTGGGCAACCGGGACTTACTACTATGACGCGATTGAGAAAAAGCTGGCTGATGTTGACTACGGCGACTCCATCAAGGTCGTGCCGTATATCGCCAACATGCCGGGCCTTTTGCCGGAAATGACCTGCGTTGTTTCCCGGTCCGGGGCAACCAGCCTGGCTGAGTTCACGGCCTTGGGCGTGCCAGTCATCTTGATTCCCAGTCCTAACGTGACCCACAACCACCAGATGAAGAATGCCATGGACCTGGAAAAGGCCGGGGCGGCTTTGGTGATTGCGGAAGATGATCTGAACGAAAACACCTTCGTGTCCTCCATCGACCACCTGCTTTTGGACCATAGCTATGCCGAAAAAATGCGGCAGGCTTCCAAGGCCTTGGGCGTGCCCGATGCATCTGACCAGGTCATCAAGGTCATGAAGGAAATTGCCAAGAAGAACTGATAATAAACGATTAGGAGGAAGCAATGGCTCGCAAACGGATAACCCGCAGAGACCCAGAAGAGGAGCTCTCTAAATTCTTACGCCACGAACCTGGCCGGGGGCAGGAAACACGCAAATTGTCGAGCCAGCTTACTTCGCTTAAGAAAGAACGCCGGCGGGGCCTGCTTACCCGGCTGGGTTCGATCATGGCCGTCTGCCTTTTGGCTATCGCTTTTTTAACCTACTACGTCTCGCCTTTAGCCGACGTATCAACGGTCAGGGTGCTCGGAGCTGATGACCTGGATGGCAAAAGCATGGTTGAAGTAGCCCAGATCAAGGCTTCTGACAAGGTCGTTGATGCCTTGCGGGGGCAAAAGAAGATCAGCAAGAAGCTGGCCGCTAAATACCCTGAAGTGGCTTCGGTCACTTTATCGGTCAAGGGGCTGAACACCTTGAACATGCAGGTGCATGAGCGGAAAGTGATCGGCTATATTAAAGACGGGTTCAGCTACCGGAAAATTCTCGCCAACGGGGAACTGGGCACCAAGAGCCTGGCCTGGAGCGAGGTCGACCATGACAAGCCGCTTTTTATCGGCTACAGCAAGCAGGTGGCCTTGAAGACCAACCTTAAAATTTTTAACTCTTTTCCTGAATATTTCAAAAAGCAGATCAAGATGCTGTCTGGCAATACCAGGCGCAAAACCCAGATGATTCTGGTCATGAAAGATGGCAATGTGATAATCGGCAACACTGAGACGATAAAATCCAAGGTTAAGTACTATAACTCGATTAAACAGGATTTGACAACCAACAGTGTCATTGACATGGAAGTCGGTGCCTTCACCCGCCCTTTGACTAGCGCGGAAAAAAATGCTTACGGCTTGTCTTAATTTTGTATCTTTAAAGAATTATGATATTATCTATATATTAGAATTGGGGGAAGGAAACTTGGATAATTCAACTTTGTTAGTTGGTTTGGACATTGGGACCACGAGCATCAAAGTCGTTGTTGCCGACGCCGCTCATCAAGAGCTGCAGGTTTACGGGGCAGTTGCCGCTCCTACGCGGGGGATGCGGCATGGCAAGATCGTTGATATCGATCAAGTTGCTGAATCTGTCAAAAACGCTATCCAGCAGGTCAGCGAGAAGACCAATAGTAAGATCAACAGGGTAGTGACTGCCTTGCCAGTCAGCATGCTGCAGCTGGAAAGTACAACCGGCCTGGTCAATATTTCCGATTCCGGCAAGGAAGTCGCTAATGAAGACGTCCAGCGGGTCATGTACGCGGCTATCAAGGCTGCCAAGAAAAAGGACCGGCAGGCAGTGGCCTTCTTCCCCAGCCGCTTTTTGATCGACGGGGAAAAGGACGTTGACGACCCGCGGACCATGATTGCCCGCTCCCTTCTCGTCCAGGGGCTGGTAATGACGGCGCCGTCAGCGGAGATTCACAACATCAACACGGTCTTAAAGCACGCTGACATCCAGAACAACTTCTTTGTTCCGGCACCGATGGCTGTTTCCAGCGTAGCCCTGGATGAGGCAGAGAGAACCTTCGGGGCAATTCTGCTGGACATGGGCGGCGGCAGCACGACCGCCACGGTCATCCGCGATGGCCAGATCAAGTACGCTACCGTCGACTTGAAGGGGGCGGCCGACATTACCCACGACATTTCCGTGGTTTTGTCAACGACAATGAGCGATGCTGAAGCTTTGAAGCGGGATTATGGGTATGCCGACCCGGACCTGGCTTCAGAAAATGAAAAATTTGCGGTCAAGGCTGTAGGCAAGGACGAAAACAACCTGGTCAGCGAGAAGTATCTCAGTGAGATCATCAATGCCCGTCTGCAGCAGATCCTGCGCCGGGTGGGCCGGGGCCTTTACAACCATGATGCCCTGTCTTTGCCGGCCGGGGTTATTATTACCGGGGGCAGCGCTCTTTTGGCCGGGATTGACGACCTGGTAGCGGCTGACTATGACGTTAAGGCCAAGATCTACCAGTCAGCCCAGATTGGCCTGCGCAATCCGGTTTATTCAGTGGCCTACGGGATCGTCAACTATGCCAACAACCTGAACGATATCGGCTACCTGGCCAACACCGTGATTTATCAAGATTCAGCTCTTGCTTCAAACGAGCGGCCGGCCAGTGCCGGAAATAGTCAAAAAAATGCTAAAAGAGTGACGCGGAAAGCTGAAAATGACACTGAATTAGCTTATAATAAGACTAAGCTTGATGGGGAAGTAGACACTGAAACCCGGCATGAAGAAAAGACTAATAATAACGAAAATAAAAACAAGGGCTTAGCTGCATTTCTCAGAAAGTTCTTTGATTAAGGGTGGTAAACGTAGATGGCTTTGGATTTTACTTTTGATTCAGATGACAACAACAACGCAGTTATCAAAGTAATTGGCGTTGGCGGGGCAGGCGGCAATGCCGTCAACCGGATGATTGAAGACGGCGTTCAAGGCGTCTCTTTTATCGCGGCCAACACTGATGTACAGGCTTTGAACAGCAACAACGCTGAAGTTAAGATTCAGCTGGGGCCGAAACTGACTAGGGGCTTGGGGGCAGGTTCACATCCTGAAACCGGGCAAAAGGCCGCTGAAGAAAGCGAAGAAACGATTGAAGACGCACTTAAGGGTGCTGACATGATTTTCATCACTGCCGGCATGGGCGGTGGTACTGGTACCGGGGCAGCCCCGGTAATCGCCAAAATTGCCCGGGAAACCGGTGCTTTGACGGTTGGGGTGGTTACCCGTCCATTCAGCTTTGAAGGCCCTAAGCGGTCCAAGAACGCCGCTGAGGGGATTGCTAAGCTGAAGGAATACGTTGACACCCTGGTCATCGTTGCCAACAACCGGCTTTTGGAAATCGTTGACAAGAAGACACCGATGATGGAAGCCTTCAAGGAAGCCGACAACGTCCTCAAGCAGGGTGTCCAGGGCATTTCCGACTTGATCACTTCAACTGACTACGTGAACCTGGACTTTGCTGACGTCAAGACGGTCATGGAAAACCAGGGGGCAGCCTTGATGGGGATCGGCCGGGCCAGCGGCGAAAACCGGACGGTGGAAGCAACCAAGATGGCGATTTCCTCACCGCTTTTGGAAGTTTCCATCGACGGGGCCAAGCAGGTCCTCTTGAACATCACTGGCGGTCCGGACTTGACCCTGTTTGAAGCCCAGGATGCTTCAGAAATCGTTTCAACGGCTGCCGGCGAAGATGTCAACATCATCTTCGGTACGGCCATCAACCCTAACCTGGGCGATGAAGTCGTGGTTACGGTGATCGCTACCGGGATTGATGACGAAGCTGAAGCAGCTGCTTCCAAGCAATTGCCAGGCCGCGGCCACCAAGTGAGTGCGCCTAGAGAAAAGCCAGCTGCGCCTAAGATCTTGACTCCGGAAGAAGCCGCTCCAGCTGCTCCAGTCCAAGCAGCGCCAGTTCAAGCTGAAGCAGCTAAGCCGACCAGCCCGGTCAAGGAAGAGAAGCCAGCCATGATGGACCCGATCAGCGTTTGGGGCCTAAACGACGATGACTACCCAAGACGGCAAAACCCGGAAGAACAAAAGCGGCAGGCTGAAGAAAAGGAAGCGGCTTCGGATGCTGACCCAAGCAGCGCCATTTCCCAAATTGACATCAACACCGATTACGACGACGATGATGACGACGATATTCCGTTCTTCAAGCACCGCCGGGACCGGTAAAGGAGGCAGAGTAAATGAACAACAAATTTAAGGATTTTTTCGGCTTCGGCGACAACGATTCCTATGAGGAAAGAGACGCCTACGAGGAACATTACGACGAACAAGAAGAAATGCAAAACAGCAACCGGCCAACTAACAGCCGTGACAGCAATGTCGTGTCCATTAAGGCCGGCCAGGCTGGCAGCGGGCTAAGCAAGATCGTCCTTTACGAACCGCGGGTATATTCTGACGCTAAGGAAGTAGCCCAGAACCTGCTCAACCAAAAGGCGATCATCATCAACTTCAGCCGGATGGACGACGCTTCTGCCCGCCGGGTAGTCGACTTCATCACCGGGACGGTTTACGCCCTCAATGGTGAAATCCAGCGCGTCGGCGACAAGATCTTCTTGGCTACTCCGCCGAAGTTTGAAACTGACGGCAAGATCACTGAACTGCTTGATAAGAAAGATACTTTAGGTTAATGCAAACATTTTTGGTTTTTTTGTACCGGCTGCTCTACTTTATCTGTGAAGCTTACAGCCTCTTGATCATTATTGATGCCTTTATGTCTTGGATTCCGGCCATCAGCGAATCAGCGGCCGGCCGCTGGATCGACCGGATCGTCAACCCCTTCGTCAACCTTTTCCGGCAGGGGCCGATCCTGCGCTTGATCTACGCGACTGGCATCGACATTTCACCAATGATTGCACTGTTTGTGATCTACTTTGTCCAAAGCGTTGCCTTGGGCTGGCTCTTTAGCATTTTAGGGAGGATCTTCCTGTGATGGACAAGCGCCAGGCCAGCAGCTTTTACCCACATTTTGCAATTGAAGAAAGACCAACAATTGACCAATTTGTTGGTCTTTTTAATCGCCTCTTGTTTACCGGCCAGGCCTTTTTAACGGACTTCCTGGACCCCCGGCAAAGGCAGATCATGGAGACGATCGCCGGCGGGGAAGCCATCGTGCAGGCTTTTGGCGGCTATGAAGAAGCGGAAAAGTGCCGGCTCTACATCAGCCTGGAATGGGAGAACCTGCGCCCAGATGACTACCAGGTTCAGCTTTTTGAAATTGAATACCCGCAAAAATTTGCCAGTCTCCGCCACAGCCAGATTCTGGGCAGCCTGGCCAATTCCGGGGTAAAAACAGATACTTTTGGCGACATCATCACGGACGGGCAAGGCCGGTGGCAGTTTTTCGCGGAAAAAGAACTGGCTGGCTTTTTTGCCAGTCAAATCGACCGGATGGGGCCAGTCAAGGTCCGCCTGGAAGAGAAGCCCTTAAAAGACCGCCTGGAAGCAGAAGACAATTCCGAGATTATTACCGCTGTAGCTTCCTCCATGCGCCTGGACGCGGTTTTAGCGGCTCTAAGCAATAAGTCCCGCAGCCAGGTTAAAGAGGCCCTGGAGGCCGGCGAGGTCCGCTTAAACTGGCATGAAGAAAAAGGTGAAAGCCTGCTGAAAGTTGGCGACATCTTGAGCCTGCGCCGCTTTGGCCGGGTCAAGCTCTTGTCTGTCCAGCCCAGCAAAAAAGGCCGCCTGCGGGTGGAAGGCCAGTTTTGGCCAGCAAAAAGGCAATAAATATTTGACAAAGGGCTGGTTGATGCCTTAAACTCTTTTACTGTAGATAGAAAACTTTTTCATTGTTTTTTATCTCTTACATAATTACGATTAATAAATCAGACTGACAGTCCTGCTTAAAGGCGATATTAGCGAGTTAATGATGGTGGAAGATTAACACAAGCCGGCGAGCGATCAGCTGCCGATTGGTCTGAGCGGGGGGCCGGCACGATAAGCCGGCAGGAGTGGGGCCCTTCGGGGCTCAATTTAGGTGGTACCACGATAGTCTCGTCCTATTTTAGGATGAGGCTTTTTATTTTAGCGAAAGGATTTTTTATATGCGAGTTAAGGATACGCTGAACCTGGGCAAGACCAAGTTCCCAATGCGGGGCAACCTGCCCAAGCGGGAAGCAGAATGGGAAAAGAATTGGGAAGACCAGAAGTTTTATGAAAGACGCTTGAAGCTTAACGAAGGCCATGAAAGATTTGACCTTCACGACGGACCTCCATTTGCCAACGGCAACATTCACATGGGCCACGCCTTGAACAAGATCACCAAGGACATCATCGTCCGGAGCAAGAACATGGAAGGCTACTACGCTCCTTACGTTCCGGGCTGGGATACCCACGGCCTGCCAATTGAGCAGCAATTGACCAAGCAGGGCGTTGACCGCAAGACCATGGACCGGGCTGCTTACCGGGAATTGTGCCGGAAGTTTGCCATGGAGCAGGTTGAAAAGCAGCGGACCGACTTCAAGCGCCTGGGCGTTATGGGCGACTGGGACCACCCTTACATCACCCTTTTGCCGGAATTTGAAGCCGCAGAAATCCGGGTCTTCGGCAAGATGTACGAAAATGGCTACATCTACCAAGGCAAGAAGCCGGTTTACTGGTCCTGGTCCAGTGAATCAACTTTGGCGGAAGCCGAAGTCGAATACCACGACGTGGAATCACCATCAATTTACATTTCCTTCCCGGTCAAGGACGGCAAGGGCAAGCTGAGTGAAGAAAACACCTACTTCCTGATCTGGACGACCACTCCATGGACTATTCCTTCCAACCAAGGGATTGCCGTTAACCCGAAGTTTGACTACTCAGTTGTTGAAGTTGGCGACCGTCGCTACGTTGTCGGTACTGACCGCTTGAGCGCTGTAGCTGAAATCTTGGGCTGGGACAGCTACAAAACTGTTCAGCACCTTAAGGGGACGGACATGGAATACATGGTGGCCAAGCACCCTTACATCGAAGGCCGCGACAGCCTTTTGATGGAAGCTGTCTACGTTACTGACGATGATGGTACCGGCCTGGTCCACACCGCTTCCGGCTTTGGTGAAGACGACTACAACACTGCCATGCGCTACGGCTTTGACGTTTTGTCCCCAATGGACAACAAGGGCTGCTTCACTGAAGAAATCCCTGACCCGGACCTGGTGGGCAAGTTCTACACTGACACCAACGAAATCGTCAAGGACAAGCTGGCGGCTGCCGGCAACCTTTTGCACTACAGCACCTTTGTCCACTCCGCCGCTCACGACTGGCGGACCAAGAAGCCGGTAGTCTACCGGGCAACCACGCAATGGTTTGCCTCAATCTCCAAGTTCAGAGACCAGATCCTGGACCAGATTGAAAAGACCACCTTCTACCCGGCCTGGGGCAAGACCCGCCTTTACAACATGATCAAGGACCGGGGCGACTGGGTAATTTCCCGCCAACGTGCCTGGGGCGTGCCTTTGCCAATCTTCTACGCTGAAGACGGCACCGCCATCGTGACGCATGAAACCATCGAACACGTGGCTGACCTCTTTGCCAAGGAAGGCTCCAACGCCTGGTTCACCCACCCGGTTGAAGAACTTTTGCCAGAAGGCTTTACTTCAGAACACTCACCAAATGGCAAGTTCACCAAGGAAACTGACATCCTGGACGTTTGGTTTGACTCCGGGTCATCCTGGAGCGGGGTCCAGGCTCTGGGCAGAGACGTTCACTACCCGACTTCCATGTACGTGGAAGGCAGTGACCAATACCGGGGCTGGTTCAACTCCAGTTTGATCACCAGCGTGGCTACCAACGGGGTAGCTCCTTACAAGTCAGTCCTGTCTCAAGGCTTTACTTTGGACGGGCAAGGGCGGAAGATGTCCAAGTCATTGGGCAACACGATCGCTCCTAACGATGTCATCAAGCAAATGGGGGCCGAAATCATCCGCCTCTGGGTTGCTTCCGTTGACGCTTCCGGCGACGTCGGCGTGTCAATGGACATCCTGCGCCAGGTTTCAGAAGGCTACCGGAAGATCAGAAACACCTTCCGCTACATGCTGGCCAACACGGTTGACTTTGATCCGGAAAAGGACCGGGTAGCTTACAAGGACCTGCGCAAGATCGACCAGTACCTGGAAGTCAAGCTTAACGACTTAGTTGCCGAAAGCATTGTTAACTACGACAAGTATGACTTCGCTGACGTCTACAAGCTGGTCTTCAAGTTCATCACCAACGACCTGTCCGCCTTCTACCTGGACTTTGCCAAGGATGTCCTTTACATCGAAGGCAAGGACAGCCACGCCCGCCGGTCAATGCAGACGGTGATCTACGATGCCGCTGTCAAGCTGGCCAAGATCCTGGCACCAATTTTGCCGCACACCATGGGCGAAGTTTGGGGCTACTTGAAGGAAAAGGAAGAAGACGTCTACCTGTCCAACTTCCCTGAAATCGAAGACTACGCTGACGCTGACGACTTGAAGGAAAGCTGGGGCGAATTCATGAAGCTCCGCGACGATGTTTTGAAGGCTCTGGAAGAAGCCCGGGACCAAAAACTGATCGGGAAGTCCTTTGAAGCCAGCGTAACGGTTTACCCAGGCGAAGCAGCCAAGGCTGCCTTGGACAAGCTGGCTGGGGAAGACTTCCGGGAAATCTTGATCGTGTCCAACCTGGTCATGGGCCAAGGGGAAGTACCGGCTGAAGCCAAGCAATTTGACCAGTCCAGCGTACTTGTCCGCCGGGCCGAAGGCGAAGTCTGCCCACGCTGCCGGATGTACCGGACTGACCTGGGCGCTGACAGCCGTTTGCCGCAACTGTGCGGCCGCTGCGCATCTATCGTGGCCGGCGACCACCCGGAAATACTTGAAGAAGGCCTGGAAGACTAATGCGGACCGGACTTGTAAAACAATTTGCCGAAAAAGCAAGTTTCGGCTTTATCGAAGACGACCAAAATCACAAATTATATTTTGTCTTTTATACTGCCATCAAGGAGGAGGGCTATAAGAGGCTTGAAGTCGGCCAGCGGGTGAGATACCAGCTTGCCCAGGGTAAACACGGACTGCAGTGCATCAACGTTTACTTGGCCAAAGACTAAGCAAAGGAATGACATATGGATTTAAAGGAAACTGAAATTTCAACGAAGGAGGCTTTCCACGGCGGCTTCATCAACCTGCATGTTGAAACCGTGATGCTGCCAAACGGGAAAACCGCCTCCAGAGAGCTGGTCGACCACCGGCCTGCTGCCGCGGCCATCTGCATCAACGATGAAAAGAAGATGCTCCTGGTTACGCAATGGCGGGAAGCGATCAAGCAACTGACTCTCGAAATTCCAGCTGGAATGATTGATGCTAGCGACGTGAGTCCCTTGGATGCAATGAAGCGGGAGTTAAATGAAGAAGGCGGCCTGAAAGCCGAATACTGGGAAAAGGTTGCCGAATTCTACACTTCACCGGGATTTTCCAATGAAAAGCTGCACCTTTTCTACTGTGACACGCTCAGCCCAGTGGCTAACAAACTGGACCTGGACGAGGATGAATTTTTGACGGCAGAATGGTACAGCCTTGAAGAGTTAAAGAACCTGTTGACAGAGGGCAAAATTGTCGACGCAAAGACCATTTATGCTATTTCCGTATGGGAAAACATGCTGCTGACCGGCTCAGAAGGTTAGACTATGACAGAAAAACGTTCTGATTACCGCCGCCGCCAGGCAGAGCAAGCAGAAAAGGCAAATAGACAGGAAGCAGCTGATTCAGCTGCTTTTCCTGCTTTTAAGCAGGACCAGGACCAGAAGACCTTAAAGGCAGAAAGGCTGAAAAAAAGGCTGAATTTTGCTATCCTGGTCGTGTGCCTCTTGATCATCCTGGTTTGGGTGATTTTATTGAAATTTTAAACTGAATTGAGGATTACCGATGAAAATTGCAATCGTTGTTCCAATGGCTGAAGAAGCTGAATTTTATCATCAATACTTTTCCTCAGGTAAAAAAGAAATGTTCGGTTCAACGGAATTCGAACATTTTTCCGTTGCCGGCAACGATCTTTACCTGGGCTTGACCGGGATCGGCAAGGTCCAGGCGGCCATGAACCTGACCAGCCTCCTGGCCAAGGAAAAGATCGACCTGGTCATCATGACCGGGTCGGCAGGGTCCTTGCAAAAAGAAGTTCAGCGGATGGACCTGGTTTTACCAAGCGAATTCGCCTACCACGATGCCCACAACACTTCAGCGGGCAACTATGTCGAAGGACAGATCCCGCAGGAACCGGCCCGCTTTAAGCTGGACTGCGCGGAAAGAGACAAGTTCAAGGACTTTCTGGGCAAAAAGGGCGTGGCCTACAAGGAAGGCTTGGTCGTGACCGGGGATTCCTTCATCTCCTCCCAGGCACAAAAAGACGAAATTCTGGGCAATTTCCCAACCGCCCTGTGCGTGGAAATGGAGGGGGCAGCCTTTGCCCAAGTGGCCTACCACTTTAACGTTCCGCTGATCGCCTTGCGGGCCATCTCCGACAATGGGGATGAAGATGCTGACAACGACTTTGCAGCCTTTGTCAGAAAGGTCGGCGCCCAGGCGGCAGAACTGATCGTGGAATACTTAAGGGAGAATGATTTTTAATGAAGCAGGTATATCTTGACAACGCGGCAACCACGCCCATGTCACCGACCGTCATTGACGTGATCACGGATGAAATGGCCAATGACTTCGGCAATGCCTCCAGCACCCACACCCTGGGCCGGAAGGCCCGCAACAGCGTGGAAACGGCCCGGCACACCATCGCCCAGGCAATCAATGCCAAAGACCAGGAGATTATTTTTACCTCCGGCGGTTCTGAAAGCAACAATACGGTAATTTTTGGCGTGGCGGAAATGCAAAAAGCAGTTGGCCGGCACTTGATTACGACCAAGATCGAACATGAATCAGTTTTAAAGTCCATGCAGCGCCTGGAAGAGCTGGGCTATGAGGTGACCTACCTGGACGTGGACAGAGACGGACATATTTCCCTTGACCAGCTCCGTGAGGCCATCAGACCAGACACGATTCTGGTCTCAGTCATGGCTGTCAACAACGAAGTCGGCAGCATCAACCCCCTCAAGGATATCGGCCAAATCGTCAAAGACAGCCAGGCCTTCTTCCATGTTGACGCTGTCCAGGGCCTGGGCAACATTGACCTGGACGTGGAAGAAATGGGAATCGACTTTATGTCGACTTCAGCCCACAAGATCAACGGGCCGAAATTCCTGGGCTTCCTGTATGAAAGAGACGGGATCCGTCTGCCAAACCGGATTTACGGCGGCGACCAGGAACTGAAGCGGCGGGCTGGTACGGAAAACGTGCCGGGGATTGCCGGCTTTGGCCAGGCTGTAGCGGAAGTTCAAGCAGAAAGCAAGGCTGACCTGCAGGCCAAATACACTGATTTCCAGAAGATCATCTTGAGCCGGCTGGATGAGAGCGGGGTGGCCTATGAGGTCAACAGCCCCTTGACCGGTCTGGTTTCGCACCATGTCTTGAATCTCCGTTTAAACGGTTTGTCCACTTATGTCCTTTTGGCCAACCTGGACCTGGCTGGCTTCGCTGTTTCAGGCGGGTCGGCCTGCACGGCCGGCAGCCTGACCCCGTCCCACGTTTTGACGGCCATGTTTGGCCAGGATTCACCAAAGGTCAGCGAATCGATCAGGATTTCTTTTGGCCGCTACAACACGGTTGAAGAAGTGAAAGCTTTCGCGGCTGCCCTGGTGAAGGTGGCCCGCAAGCTGCAAGACCGGAAGCGGGAAGACTAAATAGTTGCTTTTTCAAGGGAATGTACTTACAATTAATAAGCGAGGTTTTACTTTATGGCTAATACTGTGATGATCAATGGCGACAAGCGGAAGTTTATGCTTAACCCAGACGTGAAGCTGTATGCGTTGATTGACGCCGGCTTCCAGAAGACCCCCCGGGGCAACTTTGTCTATGAGCACCCGCTTTACAACGAATCGCCTTACAACGCGACGACCAAGCTGAAGATGACCATCAAGAGCGACTTGACCAGCTTGACTATGGTCGTTACGGATCCAAGCGGCCTGAAGAAGGTAAACATTTTTAAAAACAAGCAGCTGGCTCCGACGGTTGAACTTTTGGACTACATCTTGAAGGACCTGGAGGAGCGGAAGATTTTAAGCGAAGTGAAGGACTGATTTAATGGTTGACAATAGCAAGATCAGAGTCGTTGTCGGCATGAGCGGCGGGGTTGACTCCTCAGTTTCGGCCCTCTTGCTCAAGCAGCAGGGCTACGACGTCGTCGGCGTTTTTATGAAGAACTGGGACGACACCAATGATGATGGTGTCTGCACGGCAACTGAAGACTACGAAGACGTCAAAAAGGTAGCCGACAAGATCGGCATCCCTTACTATTCGATCAACTTCGAAAAAGAATACTGGGAGCGGGTCTTCCAGTACTTTTTGAAGGAATACAAGGCTGGGCGCACGCCTAACCCCGACATCATGTGCAACACCGAAATCAAGTTCAAGTCCTTCCTGGAATATGCCCTGGACCTGGACGCGGACTACCTGGCCATGGGCCACTATGCCAAGACTATGGTCGATGAAAACGGGGTAACCCACATGATGCGGCCAAAGGACGGCAACAAGGACCAGACTTACTTCCTAAGTCAATTGACCCAAGAGCAGATCAAGCGGGTCATGTTCCCCCTGCAAGACCTGACCAAGCCGGAAGTGCGGCGGATTGCCGAAGAAGCCGGCCTGGTCAACGCCAAGAAGAAGGACTCAACTGGCATCTGCTTCATTGGGGAAAGAAACTTCAAGCACTTCCTCAGCGAATTCCTGCCAGCCCAAGGCGGGGACATGGTAACCCCGGACGGGAAGGTTGTCGGTCAGCATGCCGGCCTCATGTACTATACGATCGGTCAGCGGCAGGGCCTGGGCCTCGGTTCAACCAAGGAGTCAACCGCTCCCTGGTTTGTCGTGGGCAAGGACCTGGAAAAGAACCAGCTGATCGTGGAGCAGGGCTATGACAGCCCCCGCCTTTACGCTGACCGCCTGCAGGCTTCCGGCATGACTTTCTTTACCGGCAACCCTGAGGAGGACACGGAATTCAAGGCAACCGCCAAGTTCCGCTACCGGCAGTGCGATGTTGGCGTTACGGTCAAGTACCACGCAGCCAGCAAGACTGCTGATGTCTACTTTGACGAGCCAGCCCGGGCAGTTACCCCGGGCCAGGCTTTGGTTTTATATAATGGCGAGGAATGCCTGGGCGGCGGAAACATTGACGCTGCCTTCAAGGATGACAAAAAGCTGCAATTAGTTTAACGGCAAGGCCAAGTCCCGGCGGACTTGGCCTTGTTCGTGTTTAGCGGGGCCGTCTTTTGCTATAATAAATAGCGATAGTTACGAGAGGCGATAAAAATCATGGAAATATATTTTGTAAGACATGGCAAGACACAGTGGAACCTGGAGCAGCGTTTCCAGGGCGGGCAAGGCGATTCAAAATTATTGCCGGAAAGTTTGGCCGACATTGAGAAGCTGGGACGTTATTTACAAGGGAAGCATTTTAAGGCGGTTTACGCCAGTCCCCTGGACCGGGCGAGAATGACTGCCCAAGGGCTGATTGGCGCGGCCGGGATCCGCCTGCCCTTGCACATCGATGAACGTTTGCGGGAAATGAACCTGGGCAAGCTGGAAGGAATGAAGTACGCTGAGGCGGAAAAGCTCTATCCCCAGGAAATCGATAATTTTTGGCATCACCCGGACAAATACGACAATACTGTCGTAGAGGGGGAAAGCTATGAGCATGCCATGGCCAGGGGGCTGGATTTTGGCCGGGAAATGGCCAAAAAATACCCCAAAGACAGCGACAAGGTCCTGGTGGTCAGCCACGGGGCAGTTCTATCAGCCATCATGGGGGCGCTTTTAGGCTATGACCTGGCCAATCTCAGACAAAACGGGGTTATCTACAATACCAGCGTTTCAGTCTTGGCAAGCCAGGAAAAGGGCCCTGCCTTCAAGCTGGTCAAGTGGTCAGACGTTACTCCTTTAGAGCACAAGATGTCAGAAACGGATGGTTTGTAATGGATCAGAAGATCAATCAGCTTTATGAAGAAGGAAAAGTCGACCAGGCGATTCATGCCTTGATTGAGAAAATCGACCATAATCCCCGGGAAACTGCCAACTACCTGCAGCTGGCCACTTACCTCCTGGACCAGGGCAGCGCTGAGCAAGCCCGGGAGCTCTTGACCAAGGCCCGGGGGATCGCAGAAGATCCCCAGGCCTTGGTCTATGACCTGGCGGTTTGTGACTACGCCCTGGGCGATTTTGATCAGGCCCTGGCCCGCTTGGCCCAGATTCCGGATGATGACATGAACATGTACCAAAAGGCCCTGGTCTACCTCAAGCTGGGCCAGAGCCAGAAGGCCCTGGCTTATGCCCTGTCGATCAAAGAAAGTGACGACCGGGTAAAAGAGCTCATCGGGGACATCTGGCTGGCTTTAGGAGAGCTGGAAGCAGCCCGGGCCAGCTACCTGGAAATTGCTGAAGGGCAGAGAAGCAGCAAGCTGAACTTTTTGCTGGGCCTCACTTATTTCAGCCAGGACCGGGAGCAGGCGGAAGAATTTTTTGCCAAGTCCAAAAAGCAGGATCCCAAATATTACCAAAAAGCCAAAGACCAGTATGAGTCCCTGCTGAAGCTGCTGAGCCAGGGAAAGGCAGGGGCTGGGAAAGAATAATAAGGAGCGGGAAATGACCGAGTTTAGCGGTGAAGTAAAGAGCGTTATTTATGAAAACGCGCAAAATATGTACAAGATCTTGCTGGTCGCCGTAAGTCAGCCTCTGGCCGGCTATGACGATGATGAAATCAAGGTGACGGGGACCTTCGGGGACCTGGAGCTTGGCCAGGAATACAACTTTACCGGTGACTTGGTCACCCACCCCAAGTACGGCTTGCAGTTTCAAGCGACGGGCTGCCAGCCGGCCCTGCCGAAAGAGACTGGCGGGGTGGTCAAGTACCTGTCTTCTGAGAAGTTCCCTGGCATCGGGCCCAAGACGGCGGAAAAAATCGTTGACCAGCTGGGCAGCGGGGGCTTAAAGAGCTTGCAGGCTGATCCAGCCTTGATCGCCAAGCTGGATCTTTCCCAAAAGCAAAAAGACAGCCTCTTGTCCGGCCTGGCCCAGATGGATTCCTTTGACGACCTGGCTATGACTTTGGCCAGTTACGGGATTCCCCGCAAGGTGGCCGGCCGCCTTTACCAGAAGTACCATGACCAGACCTTGAAAAAGCTGCAGGCCGATCCCTACCTGCCTTTAGGCGAAGTGACCGGCTATTCCTTCAAGCAGGCCGACCACTTGGGAATTAGCTTTGGAATTGCCCTTGACAGTCTGGAGCGGGCTGATGGCAGTATCCTGGCGGTTTTGCTCCAGGCCTTGACCATGGAGGGGGAAACCTACCTGGAACTGGAAGAACTTTTGCCAGCCGCCAAGGAACTGACAAATATAAATTTTGACCGCCTGGCAGAAGCAGTTAACGACCTGCAGGACAAGAAGAAGGTCGTCGTGGGAAAAGGCCGGGCCAGCCTGCTGGCCCCATTTCAAGTGGAAAGCGAGATCGTGACCGACCTGGAAGACCTTTTAGCCAAGGGCAAGGAAGCGGACTACCGGGAAAAGGACTTGGACCAGGCCATCAAGCGGGCCGAAAGGAAGCTGGGGATCAGCTATGACCCTGAGCAAAAGCAGGCCATCAAAAACGCGGTAACCAGTCCGGTCTCCATCTTGACTGGGGGACCCGGGAGCGGGAAGACGACCATCATTGACGGGATCTTGCTGGTCTTAAAGGACCTGGTCGACATGGACGAAGAAGAAGCTGAAGAAGCGATTCTCCTGGCCGCGCCAACCGGCCGGGCAGCCAAGCGGATGGGGGAAGTCACCGGCTATCCGGCCAAGACCATCCACCGCCTCTTGGGTCTGGGGATCGACAACAGCGAGGAAATGGAGCTGAATGATTTGGAAGGGGAGATCTTGATCGTCGACGAAATGTCCATGGTCGACATCTACCTCTTTGAAAAGCTGCTCAGCGCCATCAGCAATGTTCACCACCTGGTCTTTGTCGGTGACAAGGACCAATTGCCATCCGTCGGGGCGGGGAAGGTTTTCGCTGACTTGATCGAGGCGGACTTCATTCCGACCTGCCAGTTGCAGGTGGTCCACCGGCAAAAGGATGATTCAACGATCATTCCCCTGGCCCACGCGGTCAACGAAGGAGCCAACCCGGCTGTTCTCTTGCAAAAGACGGCCAGCTACTCCTTTATTCCTTGCCGGCCCCATGCCGTGCCTAGCGCCGTCGAGCAGATCACCCAGGCAGCCTTAAAGAGTGGCTTTGCGGCTGACGACATCCAGGTTCTGGGGGCCATGTACCGGGGCGACGGGGGGATCAACAGTCTGAATGACACCCTCCAGCGGGTGATCAACCCGGAAAAGGGCAATGATAAAGCAGTTGAGGCCCATGGTGAGAACTTCCGCCTGCATGACAGGGTCCTGCAGCTGCAAAATGACCCAGAGCGGGGGATCTACAACGGCGAGATTGGAAAGGTCGTGGCCGTTGATCCGGAAATGATGGAAGACGAGGATGACGAAGTCAAGCTTTTGGTCAATTTTGACGGCAAAGAAGTGGCTTACACGCAGGCAGACTTGAATAACCTGACCCGGGCTTATGCCATCACCATCCACAAGTCCCAGGGGTCAGAATTTCCTTTGGTCATTCTCTGCTTAACTATGCAGAACTATATCATGCTCAAGCGCAATCTTTTGTATACGGCCATCACCCGGGCTTCCCAGAAGCTGGTCATGGTTGGAGAAGAGCAGGCTTTTGCCCAGGCCATGCGGGTCAAGGGCAATGAGCGGCGGACCAACCTGGTCTGGCTCTTGAAGGACCGCTTTAAGCCAGAAGAACAAAGTAAGCAAGAGAGTAGTGACTCTACAGAGAATACTCTGGATAAAGGAGAAAAAGCCGAAGACTACATCTTGACCGGGGCCCGGATCAGCCGGTCGGAGATTTCCCCCATGGTTGGTATGGAGGACCTGGTTCAGGGATGCAAGAAACTGGCGGAAATCGTCCGGACCAAGGGGCCAGGAGCCTAACTTAATAAAGTTTTTGACAGAAAGACCACTTAGCTTGGTCTTTCTTTTTCACCCCAAAATTAAGAAAGTTACTTTTTGTAAGTAAAGTGCTGACAAAAGGAAGGCAATGGGGTATACTAAAAGCAACTTACAAAAAGTTAGTTAACCTTTGAGAAAGTTTGGTAAAAAATGACAGAAAAAGAAACAAAGAAGACAGTCAAAAACATCATCATCGGTTTTGGCAAGGGGGGCAAGACCCTGGCCAAGTTCCTGGGCCAGCAGGGCGAAGAAGTCCTCCTGGTGGAAAAGTCAGCCAAAATGTACGGGGGCACCTGCATCAACATCGCCTGCCTGCCGTCCAAGCGCCTGATTTTGGAAGGGGCAGCCGGTAGCGATTTTTCGGAAGCAGTCGCTGGCAAAAATGAGATGACGGCCCAGTTGCGGGAGAAAAACTACCAGATGTTGGCGCAAGAAGAGACGGTGACTGTCCTTGACGGACAGGCCCGCTTTATTGGCGAAAAAGAAATCGAAGTCACGGGGCCGGCTGGCAAGCAGATTTTTAAGAGCGACCGGATCTTCATCAACACCGGGGCTAGCCCGGTCTTGCCGCCTGTTCCTGGTTTAAAAGAGAGCAAGAAGCGGCTGGATTCCACCCAGGCCATGGACTTGACCAGCCTGCCAAAAGAGCTCTTGATCCTGGGGGCCGGCTACATCGGCCTGGAATTTGCAGGCATGTTTGCCAATTATGGCAGCCAGGTGACTGTTTTGGACCATAGCCCGGAATTTTTGCCAAGAGAAGATGACGATATTAAAGCCGCCGTCAAGGCTGACCTGGAAAGAGCCGGGGTTAAATTCATCTTAGGCGCAGATGTTGAAAAAGTCAGCGACGAAGCTGACCAGGTCGTAATTGACTACAAATTAGGCGAAGAAAAATTGACGGCTGCTGCTGACAAAGTCTTGGTCGCTGCCGGCCGGCGGGCCAACACGGCTGATCTTAATTTGCCAGCAGCCGGGATTGAAACTGACGACCGGGGCAATATCAAGGTTGATGATCGCTTAAGAACAAGTGCTGACCAGGTCTGGGCCCTGGGCGATGTCAAGGGCGGACCGCAATTTACCTATGTCTCCCTGGATGACTTCAGAATTGTCAAGGACCAGCTTTTTGGCGAAGACAAGCGAAGAGTCAGTGACCGGCAAATCCTGCCGACCAGCGTCTTCATCACCCCGCCTCTGTCAGCTGTTGGCCTTAATGAAAAAGCCGCCCAAAAGGCTGGGCTTGACTACCAGCTCTTCAAGCTGCCAGTTGCCGCCATTCCCAAGGCCAAAGTCGCCAAGGACAGCCGGGGCTTGTTCAAGGCCCTGGTTGACCCGGCAAGCGGGCAGATCCTGGGGGCCAGCCTGTATGGCCTGGAATCCCATGAACTGATCAACCAGATCGCCCTGGCCATGAAGGCCAAGCTGCCTTACAGCTTCCTGCGTGACCAGATCTACACCCACCCGACCATGAGCGAGGCCTTTAATGACCTCTTCAAGCAATAAAAAAAGAACTCCGGAAGGAGTTCTTTTTTGCTATCAAGCTTTATTTCTTTTCGACCAGCATTGGCAGAATCATTGGCCGTCTTTCAGTCCGGGAGTATAGGAAGTCCTGCAGGTTCTCGATGATCGCCTTGCGGATTTCGCTGTCCTTAGGCTTGTCGCTCTTGGCCATTTCCGTCTTCAAGACATGGTAGACGTGCTTCTGGGCCGCGTTGATCAAGTCCTGGGATTCACGCATGTAGACAAAGCCCCGGCTGAGGATGTCAGGGCCTGCCAAAACCTGCTTGTGCTTGTAGTCAACCGTGGCTACGGCTACTACCAGCCCCTCTTCAGACAGGATCTGCCGGTCGCGGACCACGATGTTGCCGACATCAGCAGCACCGGAAGTGTCGACGAAGACGTCCTTGACGTGGATGTCGCCGGCGATTCTGGCCCCTTCAGGGCTGAAGCAGACCACTTCACCGTTCTTCAAGACGAAGGTGTTCTCTGCCGGCACGCCTGCTTGCTGGGCCAGGTGGGCGTGGACAACCTGCATCCGGTATTCACCGTGCACCGGGATCATGTACTTCGGCTTGGTCAGTTCGACCATCAGCTTCAGTTCTTCCTGGCCGCCGTGGCCGGAAGTGTGGACATTGTTGACCCGGCCGTGGACCACTTTGGCCCCGCCTTCCATCAGCTTGTTGATCAGCTGGTTAACGCTCAGGGTGTTGCCTGGAATCGGGTTGGAAGAGAAGATCACAGTGTCATGCGGCTTCAACTTGATCTGCCGGTGGGTGCCGTTGGCAATCCGGGAGAGGGCAGCCAGGGGTTCACCCTGGGAACCGGTACAGAGGAGCATGACCTTTTCCGGCGGCAGGGAGTTGATTGCTTCAGCATCGACAATCAAGCCTTCCGGCACATTCAGATAGCCCAGGTCGATCCCGTTTTGGATCCCGTTCTCCATGCTCCGGCCAAAAATCGCCACCTTGCGGCCGGTGTCGATCGCGGCTTGAATGGCGGTTGACACCCGGTAAAGGTTGGAAGCGAAAGTGGCAAAGATGATCCGCCCTTCAATGCCGGTGATGATGTTGTGCAAAGAGCCGGCAACGAAGCGTTCAGACTTGGTAAACTGCGGCACTTCGGCGTTGGTTGAGTCACTCAAGAGGGCCAAAACGCCTTCTTCGCCCAGCTGGGCCATTCTCTGGAAGTTAGGGGCCGGCTGGTTCATGACCGGGGTCAAGTCGAACTTAAAGTCGCCAGTAAAGACGACCGCGCCCAGCGGAGTGTGGACGGCAATCCCCAAAGTGTCGGGGATTGAGTGGGTGGTTCTGAAGAAGGTCACCTTCAGCTTGTCAAAAGTCAAAACCGTGTCTTCGTGCTCTTCATGCAGCTCGGTCCGGTCCAGGATCCCGTGTTCTTCACACTTGCTCTTGATCAAGGCCAGGGCAAAAGGCGTGGCGTAGACTGGAATTTCCGGAATCTTTTCCAGCAGGAAGGGAATCCCGCCGATGTGGTCTTCGTGGCCGTGGCTGACAACCAGGGCCTTGATCTTCTCCCGGTTCTTGACCAGGTAAGAGTAGTCGGAGATAACATAGTTGATCCCCAGCAGATCATCTTCCGGGAACTTGATGCCGCAGTCCATGATGACGATTTCGTCTTGGTACTGGACACAGTACATGTTACGGCCGATTTCGTGTAATCCCCCGATCGCGAAAACGGCTACTTCGTTTTGCTTAATCTTCACTGTTAGTTTGGCCAAAGGCAGTCAGCTTGAAGTCAGCGTGTTCTTGTTCGTACTTCAAGGAGTTGCCGGTTAATTCTTGGATGAGCTCGATGTTGTAGGGGGTGTTTTGTTCAACGAGGGCTCTGGCTTGGACAACGTTGTCGGCTTCCATGTAGAGAGTCTGGGTCGTTTCTCTGCGTGGGTTAACGATCTTGTCCTTTTGATATAAAACTTTGTAGATCATAAAAAATCTCCTTATTGTTTAATTGTAATTTGATCTCTGTTTGAGAAATTTTGCCAAAAATACTCAATAGCTAAGTAAAGTTTAGCATAATTAGAAAAGCAAGTATAGAAACATACTTGATCTAAGGAGGCAAAAAAGCCCAAGCCAGGACGAAGCGGGCTGGCTTGGACTATTGAGCCTAGTAGATGACGATGGTGTCTTCATCCAGGGCAAATGGGTTTTCCTTGTTGATCCGGTCGTAGAAGAGGTGGCCGTTCAAGTGGTCGATTTCGTGGCCGGAGACGATGGCTGGGTAGCCCTTGAGGCGGATGGTCTTTTCCTCGCCGTCAACGGTCCAGTAGTGAACCGTAACCTTGTTTGGCCGCGGAACGTAGCCGTCGATGACCTTGTCAACGCTCAGGCAACCTTCGCCTTCGCCCAGGCAGGTCTTGCGGACAGATTCAGAGATGATTTCCGGGTTAACGTAAACTTCCTTAAAGATGATTTCACCCTTGTCGTCTGGCACAAGCAGGGCAGCCATAGACACGCCCTCACCAACCTGCGGGGCAGCCAGACCGACCCCGGCGCGGAGCTGGTGCTTGGCGGCAATCTTTGGATCTTGTGAGTTTACCAGGTATTCCATCATGTCATCGGCCAGCTTGCGGTAGTGGTCTGACAAGGGAAAAGTCAATTTTTGCGCAACTTGCCGCAAAACGGGATCTCCGTCGCGGACAATATCTTTCATTAAGATCAATGTGGGTTCTCCTTTTAAAATAATCGCTAATATATTTTTACCACAAAAAGGCCTGCTATGGTTAAACATTCTCTGAAAAGCTTATGTAAACTAAAGCAAATTTGTTGACCAGGCCCAAGAGTGGTTGTACAATAGATGATTGTAAAAAAATATAATAAATATTACTTCGGCCAGCCTGCTATCTAAGGCTAAAGGGAACTGTGCTTTTGTCACAGTTCTTTTTATGAGGAACGGGGAGGAAACATTTTTGGCAGATCAAAAGAGAAGAGAAAACATCAGAAACATCGCGATCATCGCGCACGTCGACCACGGTAAGACTACCCTGGTTAACCAGCTGCTTAAGCAGTCAGACACTTTACCAGAACACATGAACCTGGAAGACCGGGCAATGGACTCCAACGCCATTGAACGTGAACGTGGGATCACGATTCTGTCAAAGAACACCGCGGTCAGCTACAAGGGCACGACCATCAACATCCTGGACACCCCAGGCCACGCCGACTTCGGTGGGGAAGTTGAACGGATCATGCACATGGTTGACGGTGTCCTGCTTCTGGTCGACGCTTACGAAGGCCCAATGCCGCAGACCCGCTTTGTTTTGCAAAAGGCCCTGGAAGCCGGCGTTAAGCCAGTTGTTGTCGTGAACAAGATCGACCGTCCTGGTTCCCGTCCAGCTGAAGTTCTGGATGAAGTTCTGGAACTCTTCATCGAACTTGGCGCCAACGACGAACAACTTGAATTCCCAGTTGTTTACGCTTCTGCCTTGAACGGTACTTCCAGCTACTCAGACGACCCGGCTGACCAGGAAGAAACCATGGACCCGGTTTTCGACACGGTCATCAAGGCCATTCCGGCTCCGCTTGACAACGAAGACGAACCTTTGCAGTTCCAAATCACCATGCTTGATTGGGACGACTACGTTGGCCGGATCGGCGTCGGCCGCGTTTACCGGGGCAAGATCAAGGTTGGCGACGAAGTTACTGTCATGAAGCTTGACGGCTCCAAGCAAAACTTCCGCGTGACCAAGCTTTTTGGTTACTTCGGTTTGAAGAGAAACGAAATCAAGGAAGCCAAGGCAGGCGACATTATCGCCATCAGTGGGATCAACGACATCTTCGTCGGTGAAACCATTGCTTCCAAGGAAAACCCAGAAGCCTTGCCAATTCTGCGGATTGACCCGCCGACTCTGCAAATGGACTTCGTGGCCAACGACTCACCATTTGCTGGCCGGGAAGGCAGCCAGGTTACTCCAGCCAAGCTGGAAGAACGGCTTTTGCGGCAAACCCGGACTGACGTTTCCCTGAAGGTTGAACCAACTGACCAATTAAACGCCTGGACTGTTTCAGGCCGTGGGGAACTGCACTTGTCCATCCTGGTTGAAGAAATGCGCCGGGAAGGCTTCGAACTGCAACTGTCCCGGCCAAAGGTTATCTACCGGGAAGTTGACGGGCAAATGTGCGAACCATATGAAGCTGTCCAAGTTGACGTGCCGGACGAATATGTCGGCTCAGTTATCGACGGCTTGTCCCAACGCAAGGGTGAAATGCAGAACATGGTTTCCAAGGGCAACGGCCAGACCCGGTTGGAATTCTCAGTTCCTTCCCGTGGCTTGATCGGCTACAACAACGAATTCATGTCCGCAACTGGTGGTTACGGGATCATGAACCACACTTTCAGCGAATACAAGCCAGTCGTTAAGAACTGGAACCCAGGCCGGCGCAACGGTGCTTTGGTTTCCATCAACCAGGGGCAGTCAACTACTTACTCCCTGCAGTCAGTTGAACAACGCGGCCAGCTCTTCATCGGTGCCGGCGTGCAAGTTTACGAAGGGATGATCGTTGGTGTATCTTCCCGTGACCGTGACATCGCTGTTAACGTAACCAAGGGCAAGAACCTAACCAACACCCGTGCTTCCGGTAAGGACCACGCTGCGGCCATCAGAACGCCAAAGACTTTGACTTTGGAAGAATCAATCGAATTCTTGAACGATGACGAATACTGTGAAGTAACTCCAGAAAGCCTGCGCCTGCGGAAGAAGATCTTGAACACTTCAGAACGGCAAAAGTTTGACAAGAAGAAGGCCAAGACCAACTAATTGTTAGTTTTTGGTAAGTCTCTCCCCCTATTTATAGGAGGAGGGGCTTTTTTGTTTTATAATGAAAAGCGACGATTATTTTTAGAAGGGGAAAAACGTGAAGAAAAATAAAGTTGCTGCCACGGCCGCCAAAATAAAAGAGACATTCCAATATTTCGACTACCGGATCTTCATCGTCTATTTGCTTTTAATGACGATCGGGGTGATCGCGGTCTATTCGGCCAGTTCAGAAATCCTGCTGATCCACGGCTTCAAGGCTACGGTTTACGGGCAAAAGCAGCTGCTCTACGCCTTTTTCGGGGTATTGATCTGCCTGGCCTGCTACAGCATCAACCTGGACTACTTAAGGCGGGGCAAGCTGCTCTTGTGGCTGCTGGTAATTGTGGCCGGCTTATTGGTCTATGTCCGCCTCTTTGGCCAGGCGGTCAACGGGGCCAAGGGCTGGATCAACCTGGGCCCAATCAACATCCAGCCCTTGGAATTAGCCAAGCTGGTCCTGACTTTGTATCTGGCCCGGATGCTGGCTAAGGCCGACGGGCGGTTAGTGCGCGGACATATCATCTCCCAGCTTTTGCCTACGGCAATCATCGCGGGTTTACTAATGATCCTGGTTTTGGTCGAACCTGACTTCGGGGGGACAGCCATCCTTTTTTGCCTGGTCCTGATCATGTATTCAGTTTCCGGGATCCCGACCGGCTACATCCTCTTGAGTATCATCGGCATCACCGTTCTGGTGGTCGGGGGCTTCAGCTTGATCGTGGCCTGGAACCCGAGCTTCTTGCAGGATGTTTACGTCTACAAGCGTTTTATTGCCTTCCTGCACCCATTTAAGACGGCTGCCAATGAAGGGGCCCAGCTGGTCAATTCATATTATGCTATCCATAACGGGGGCCTTTTTGGCTTAGGCCTGGGCAACAGTATCCAGAAGCGGGGCTATCTGCCGGAACCTTACACCGACTTTATTTTGTCGATCATTGCCGAAGAAGTTGGCTCTCTTGGCGCATTAGTAGTCTTGGGCCTGCTTTTCTACCTGATGATTTTGATCATGGAGCGGGGGGTCAAGGCCCAGTCCCAGTACTCCACCTTGATCTGCTTCGGGGTGACCGCGATTATCTTTTTCCAGACTTTATTTAACGTTGGCGCGGTCTTAGGCCTCATGCCGATCACCGGGGTGACCCTGCCTTTTATCTCTTACGGGGGTTCCTCACTCTGGGTCTTGTCGGCAGCGATCGGCCTGGTATTAAATGTTACCGCGGAAGAAAAAATCAGACAGGAGGTGCAAGCAGAGGATGAGTATTAACCAAGAATTAGCTGACCAAGAGATTGCCAGCCGGACCAGCTTGATCGTTTATTTGCGTAATGTCAACAACGATCAGTTCAAGCTGCGCAGGTTCGGGGATATTGTTTATTTTTCCAAAAAGCTGCACTATTTGATTCTCTACGTCAACCAGGCAGAGGCGGAAGAAACGGCAAGCAAGCTGCGGACCTTCAGCTTTGTTAAGGAGGTTGAATTTTCCCAAAATGATGCCCTGGACCTGGACAACCAGAAGATTGAGCAGCAGATCAGTGACATGGCCAAGGAGGCCGAAGAGAAGTTAAATCAGACAGATAAAGAGGACTGGATTAAGTGAGAATTATTTCTGGAAAATACGCCAAACGGAACTTGTTTACCCTCAAGAGCCAGAAGACCCGGCCGACCAGCGACAAGGTCAAGGAATCCTTGTTCAATTCCCTGGGCCAGTTTTTTGCTGGAGGAGAGGTCCTGGACCTGTACGCGGGCAGCGGGGCTTTGGGGATTGAGGCAGTTTCCAGAGGCTGCGAGCATGCGGTGCTGAACGACGTCAGCCGGCCGGCCTGCCAGATCATCAGGAAAAACGTGGACTTGACCAAGGAGCCGGACCGCTTTGAGGTCTTCACCATGCCGGCGAAAGTGGCCTTGAAGGTCTTCGCTGACCAGAAAAGGAAGTTTGCCCTGGTCTTTTTGGACCCGCCATATGCCAAGCAGCAGATGGTCAAGGACATGACGGCTCTGGCTTCCCTGGACCTGCTTAAGCCGGGGGCAAAAATTGTCGTGGAAACTGATGAGCAGACAGACTTGCCGCCGGTTGCCGGCTTTGACCTTTTGAAAGACCACCATATGGGCAAGACGATCGTAAGAATTTACCAAAGGGCAGAATAGATGACTACAGCGTTGTTTCCGGGGAGTTTTGACCCCATTACCAACGGGCATATGGATACAATTGAGCAGGCGGCGAAGGTCTTTGACCGCCTCTTGGTCGTAGTGATGACCAACAGCTCAAAAAAGGCGCTTTTTACGCCGGATGAGCGGGTGGACTTGATTAAGGACGCGGTAAAAGAGCATGGCCTGGCCAATGTCGAGGTCCTGGCCCGGCCGGGCCAGCTGACGGTGGACCTGGCCAAAGAATTAGGGGCCGGGGTTTTAGTCCGCGGGGTCCGCAACAGCAGCGATTTTCTCTATGAGCAGCAGATCGCCCAGTTGAACCGGGACCTGGCCCCGGACCTGCCGACTGTTTTGTTTATGGCTGAGGCGGCCAACAGTGCTTTGGCATCGAGCATGCTGAAGGAAATCGCCATGTTTGGCGGCGAGCTGGACCGCTTTTTGCCCAAAAAGGCTGCCAGAGCCTTGAAGGAGAAGTTGCAAAGTGAAAGTTAAGAAAGACGGACAAAGCAAGAAGTGGCGCCGGGCCCTGGTCGGCTTGTTTGCGGTTATCCTGCTGGCCCTGGTCCTGCTCTTGCCAACCAAATACGTGATTGAGGCGCCCGGGGATGCCCTGCCGGTCGGCAATTATTTAAAGACGACAGGGGTTAAGGCTAAAAATAACCTCTACTTCGTGACCGTGAGTGAGCGGAGGGCGGTTTTGGGCGATTATTTATGGTCCTTTACCCAGCCTTATGAAGACCGCCTGACCATGGATGAAGTGACCGGGGGATCAAGCACGGAGCAATATGAACAGCTGCAGGAATGGTACATGCAGACCAGCCAGCAGACGGCCATCTATTACGCGGCCAAGAAGGCCGGGCTTAAACCCAAGCTGAAATACCAGGGCGTATATGTGATGGACCTGCAGTCCAGCTCCAGTTTTAAAAAGAAGCTCTTGATCGGGGACACGATCGTAGCGGCTAATGGGCACAAGTTCAAGTCTGTCCAGGGCTTTATGAGCTACCTGCAGAAGCAGAAGATCGGGCAGAAGGTGTCGATTACGGTTTTGCGGTCCGGGAAGAAGCAGACTTTTACCGGGAAAATCGTCAAGGTGAAAGGCACCGGCAAGCCGGGGATCGGGATCAGCATGGTGGAAAGGGTCAAGGTGGAAGTCAGCCCGAAGACGACGATTAGCACGGGCGACATTGGTGGCCCGTCAGCTGGTCTGATGTTCTCCCTGGCCTGCTACCAAAACTATACTGGCAAGGACTTGACCAAGGGCCACAAGGTAGCCGGGACGGGGACGATCGATGCAAACGGCAAGGTCGGCATTATCGGCGGCGTGGACAAGAAGGTCGTGGCCGCGGATAAAGAAGGGGCAGAAGTATTTTTCGCCCCAACTGACCAGACCGGGGTCAAGAAGTCCCAGACCAACTACGCGGTGGCCAAAAGAACGGCCAAGAAGCTGGGCACGAAGATGAAGATCGTGCCGGTGGCAACTTTTGATGATGCCTTGAAATACCTGCAAAAGCATTACAAGTAGAAAACTGAATAGTTAAGAAGAGAACCGGAGTCAGCCTCCGGTTCTTTTTTGCCTCAGTAAATTTTGTCTTTTTCTTTTATTTAGGAAAAAAGACCATTTTTGGCGTATTAGTTATTGAGGTGATAAAAATGAATCAGTCAAACGAAAGAACGGAAGGCAAGCAAAAGCTGCAGGACCTGCTTGCCTGGCTTATGGATAAGAAAATGTACATCGTAGTCGTCTTGCTGGCGGCCGGGGGCTTTTATTATGCCAACCGGCAGCCGGCTGCTGACAATTCTGCTCTTTTGTCCAGCAGCCAGAGCATGAGTGAAAACAGCGGGCAAAGCCTGCAAAGCTCCAGTGTCAGTTCAGTGGCTGCCAGCGCCAGCTCAGCGGCTTCTGCGGCAAACGCTGAAGTAGTCTGCGATATTTCAGGAGCAGTCAAGCACCAGGGGGTCTACCGGCTGAAAAACGGAGCCCGGCTGGAAGAATTGATTGAAAAGGCCGGGGGCTTGACCAAGGATGCCCAATTGCAGGCCATCAACCGCAGCCAGCTTTTAAAAGACCAAGACAAGATCTACATCCCCGGCAAGGGGGACAAGACGGAAGCGGCCCAGACCGCTAACTCTGCTGCAGCATCCGCTCCGGCTTCTTCTCCTTCTGCATCAGCCTCATCAGTCTCTTCTTCAACTTCCGGGGCAGCTTCTGGTGACTTGATCAATTTGAACACGGCTACAGCCAGCGATCTGCAGAAGCTGAACGGGATCGGGGAGAAGAAGGCCGAGCAGATCATTGCCTACCGGCAGGAAAAAGGGTCTTTTAAGAGTATTGACGAGTTGAAAGAGGTGTCGGGAATTGGCGACAAGACCTTCGCGGCAATTAAGGACCAGCTTACAATCTAGCCTGCAAGCCGGCTTTTACTTTCTTTTGGCCTTGGCCAGCGTCAGCTTGTGCGGGATCTTCCAGTCGCAAAAATGGGGGAAGCTTTTTGCCCTGGCCGCCTTGCTCTACCTGCTCTTTTTGCTCAAGGATAAATATGGCGGTTTGTTTAAACTCGCCCTGGCCTTCTTGCTCTTATTGACTTTGGTCCTGGCTAAGGACCAGGTTAAGCTGGGTGAGCCGGCAGGCGACATCCGCCTGTACCCCGACCAGGTGAAAATTACCGACGGCTGGCTGAGCGGGCGGGGGCAGACGGCCACGCAGAAAGTGCAAGTTTACGGGCCGGTAAGCCGGGAGGCACTAGCCTTGCTGGAAAACGGGCAAAGCATCGACTTAACTGAAGTTAGCGGCGCGGTCAGTGAAATAGAGCCAGCGACCAATCCCGGCCAGTTCGACTACCGCCGCTATTTGGCCAGCCAGCATGTCTACCGGCAGGTCAAGCTGGCTCATTATCAGGTCAAGCTGGCTCCGGCTAGTCTTCTTACCCGCCTGCATGACCTCCGCTGGAAAATTCAAGCTTATCTGAGGCGCCTGCCCCGCCTATTGGCCTTTTTTGCCAGTGAACTGCTGCTAGCGGAAAATCCGGCTGGGGACGACCAAGCCAACTTGAATACCTACCGGGACCTGGGGGTTATCCATATCTTGAGCATTTCGGGGATGCATGTGGGCATTTACGTCTTTGCTCTGGCGGTTTTCGGCAGCTACCTTCACATGACCAAGGAGGAAGTTTTTGCCGCTTCCTGCGCTCTATTGACCTTTGAGGTCTTCTTGAGCGCGGGCCAGCCAGGTTTTATCCGGGCGACTCTTAGCTATGTTTTTTCAGCCGGATTAGCCTTTAAGAGCCGGAGGATCGGCCGGGCTGACCTGTTGGGCTTGACTTATTGCTGCCAGCAGCTTTTTACTCCCCGCCTTTTGCTGGAAACCGGCGGGATCTTGACTTATGTATTAGCCCTGGGCCTGGTCTTGACGGCGAAATTGCCAGACTGCAAGCAGGCTTTTTGGCTGAACGGCATGCTGACGCCTTTTTTGCTCTACTTTTTCTACCAGGTCAATGTCTGCACGATTTTTTACAATATTTTAGTCGTGCCCTATTTCAACTATATTGTCATGCCCATGACCGGCCTGGCCTTGCTGGCTCCGCCGGGTCTAGCGGCTTTTTTTGAAAAAATCCTGGAGGCGGCGGAAGGGATGCTGGCTAATGTGGCGAAAACCGGCTTTGGCCGGCTGATCTATGGCCAGGTCAAGGCCTGGCAGCTGGCCCTGCTTTTTGCCTTAACCTTCCTGTATCTCATCACGCGGAAAAAGAAATACCGCCATATTCTGGCGGCGGTCTATCTCTTAATTTTTGTCAGCATCCACTTTCCCTTGGAAGGGCAGGTCTCTTTTATCGATGTGGGTCAGGGCGACAGCATTCTTTTAACGACGCCCATCCGCCGCCAGGTCTACTTGATCGATACCGGGGGCAAGCTGACTTTTGGTAAAAAGAAACAGAGCCAGCCCCAGATCGACCGGATTACCATTCCTTTGCTTAAAGCCCAGGGAATCAGCCAGATCGACGGGGTCTTCGTCAGCCACCAGGATGCTGACCATGTTGGTGACCTGGGCCCCCTGCTCGAGGAAATGCCGGTTAAGCGCCTCTATATGGGAGCAGGTCTTATTCAAAATCCGAGCTTTAGGGCCAGGATAGCCGGCCGGGTAGAGAAGACTAAGCTGGTTGAGCTGAAGGCAGGGATGGAGGTGAAAGAAGCGATCAACTTCCAGGTTCTTCACCCGGAAGTAGCGGGAAAAGGGGAAAACAAGGACTCCTTGTCGCTTACCTGCCGCCTGGCTGGGAAAAGCTGGGCTTTTACCGGGGACCTGGACCAGGCAGGTGAGGAGGCAATCATTAAGAAGTTTCCCGATTTGAAAATTGACTACTTCAAACTTGGCCACCACGGCAGCGATACTTCTTCTTCAACTGTCTTTTTGCGGGCAATCCAGCCAAAATTAGTCTTTATCTCCGCTGGCCGGAACAACCGCTACCACCACCCCAAGCCGGAAACCTTAGCCAAATTGCACCAGCTGGGGATTCCCTATCTCAATACCCAAACGGAAGGGATGATCAGCTGGCATTACGGCATCAGGGAATACTTCAGCAGTTTTCTGGAAGGGCGGCGGGTGTGTTATCATTATTAAAGAGTTTACTTTTAGAGGGAGGAAAGCGGCTTGCCAAATTTGATATCCCTGTTTCCTAACAGCCAGGCGGGAAACCCGAATGTCCTGCTGCAGGGACCGGACGCTTTTTTAAATGACTATCTGGCCCATAACTATGTCCAGCAGGCAGCCTTTCAAGGCCTGGAGAAGGTGACGGTTGACTGTGAGAGCGACCCGCTGGACGACTTGATCGCGGCCTTGGCGGAAGCCAGTCTTTTCAGCCAGCAAAAATTAGTCTTAGTCAAGAACCCCATCTTTTTGACGGGAAAGTTCCCGGCCAAGTACAAGCAGCAAGGTGACCGGCTGCTGGAAATCTTCAGTCACCTGGACCAGATCGACGACGTGATCGTTTTAGTCGCCAGCTATGAGAAGCTGGACCGGCGCAAGAAACTGACCAAGCAGGTGGAAAAGAGCTTCAATACGGTCTCAACCGCGGTCAAAAGCTATGAAAGCGGCCGGGTTATGCAGGCCTTGGTCAAGGCTGAAGGCTACCGCTTTGCCGGCGGGGCCCTGGACTTGCTCATGGAGAGAAGCGACCAGGTCCTGGACGCGGCCCTGGGCAATTACAACAAGCTGAAGGCGATCAGCGACGGCCAGGAAATCAGCCGGGACCTGGTGGACCGGAATATCGATCTCAGCTTAGACCAGAACGTTTTTGCTATTCTAGAGGCTGCCTTAAGAGGGGACTACCAAGAGGCAATCGACCGCCTGGACGGGCAGCTGCGGGAGGGGACTTATCCCTTGCAGCTGGTCGCGGTCTTTTTCAGCCAGGTTGAATTTTTGCTCTGCGTGAAGGTGATGGGACAGAGAAGGCGGAGTGAAAGCGAGATTGCCAAGGAATTGTCCGCCCACCCTTACCGGGTCAAGACAGCCTTGAAGTCCAGGGCGAAGGTCGGCCAGCTGAAGAAAATGCTGGGCCAGCTGATCCAGCTGGACTACTGCTACAAGAGCGGGGTCTACCAGGGCAGCCGCTTTTTAAAGGCTTTTATCCTGACCTGCTAGGCAAAAAGAGAAAAAACAGGGAATAGAAAAAGACAAAAGAAAAAGAGCGGGAAACGGATTGTTTCTCGCTCTTTTGTTGATTGCTAGTTTAATTACTTAGCAAGCTTAGCCAAACGATTCTTGTCACGGTTAGCCTTGTTCTTGTGGATCAAGCCCTTTGAAGCAGCCTTGTCCAATTCACGGATAGCAGCAACGTGTAATTCGGAGGCGTTGTCCGCACCAGCAGCTTGAGCAGCCTTAAACTTCTTAACGGCAGTTCTCATAGTGCTGAGTTGAGCAGCATTGCGTTCGTTAGCAACAGCTTGAGTCTTAACACGCTTGATAGCAGATTTGATTTGTGGCATTAGGTTCACCTCCAATAACTGATTGAAATTCACTAAATTATTATACTGAAAGCCAGCGCCAGATGCAAGAAGAAATTTTACTTGCTTTTTCCAAAAAATCGGGTATGATTATATTTGTTATGTGAACCCCGGACGTTGTCTTTACGTTTCACCTAACGGCTGACGTTGTCCGGGGCAATTATTTAAAAGAAAGGTGCAGAAACATGGCAGTTTCAAAAGAAAGAAAGAACGAAATCATCAAGGAATACGCAACCCACGAAGGCGACACTGGTTCCGTAGAAGTACAAGTTGCTGTTTTGACTGAAGACATCAACAACTTGACTCAACACATGCGTGAACACTCACACGACCACCACTCATACGTTGGTCTGTTGAAGAAGATCGGTCACCGTCGTAACTTGCTCCGCTACTTGCAAGAAAATGACTTGGAACGTTACCGCGCTTTGATCGCTCGTTTGGGTTTGCGTCGTTAATCAAAGACCTACCAAGAGGCTGGGATTTCCCGGCCTCTTTTCTTTTTCTGTTTTCAGCTTCATTTTTCTTTCTTTTCCTTTGCGGGCTTAGTGACTATCATGCTCATGCCCTTTATGTTAAAATTAAAGAGATTATAAGCGTTTTGATCGACAGATCCATATAAAGCATCTATCAGACAAAGAATTGATTTAACATGATTACGAAAAGGAGAGCTTTATGTCAGACAAGTTAAAAATAATGGTTCTAAGCGGGGTCCGCGAGCAGGGCAAGAACATGTTTGCCGTTCAGGTGAATGATGAAATCTTTGTTTTGGACGCCGGCCTCAAGTACCCGGACAGTTCATTGTTCGGGATCGATGTGGTAATTCCGGACATGGAATTCTTCAAGCAATACGGCGATCAAGTGGCGGGGATCTTTTTGACTCACGGCCACGCTGACTCCATCGGGGCCCTGCCATACATTTTGCGGGACTGGGATATTCCGGTTTTTGGTTCAAAACTCACCATTGAACTGGCTAAGATCGACGTGGAACTGGCCAAGATCGACGTGCAAAGAGAAAACAAGCGGCGGAACAACCAGCTGTTCAACGTCATCGACGCCGATACGGAAATCGACTTCAAGAATGCCAGCGTGTCCTTCTTCCACACCACTCACTCAGTGCCAGACTCTTTGGGGATCGTCATCCATGCTCCCCAAGGGCAGATCGTCTACACCGGTGACTTTAAGTTTGACCCGTCAGCCCGGCCAGCTTACCGCACTGACATGACCCGGCTGGCTGAAATCGCGAAAAACGGCGTTTTGGCCCTTTTGCCGGACTCATCCAATGCTGAGGCTGTTTTACCGAATGCCAGCGAAAATGAAGTCGGCAATTACATCACCAATGTCTTCAGAAACGCCAAGGGCCGGATCATCGTGGCCGGCAAGGCTTCCAACCTAAACCGGGTCCAGCAGGTCTTTAACGCCGCTGCTGCTACCAGCCGCCGGGTCCTTTTGACCGGCCGGGACGTGGCTAAGATCGTCCACACGGCCATGAAGATGGGCTATCTGGAAGTGCCAGACGGGCTTTTGATGAAGGCCAAGGAACTCAAGGACGTGCCGGATGAAAAGACGGTCATCCTGGAAACCGGCCGGATGGGTGAACCGCTCCAGTCCCTGCAGAAGATGGCCAATAACCGCCACCGGACGATTACCATCCACGAAGGGGACCTGGTCTTTATTGCCACGACTCCGTCTCACGCCGTTGAAACCACGGTGGCTATCACCAGTGACATGGTTTACCGGGCAGGCGGCACGGTTATCGAACTTGGCCGCAACATGCACACTTCCGGCCACGCGACTGGCCGGGACCTGCAGACCTTGATTGACCTCTTGAAGCCGCGGATTCTGGTACCGGTCATCGGGGACTACCGGCTTTTAGAAGCAGTCAAGGACTTAGCCGTTGAAACTGGGATGGACCCGGACGATGTCTACATTACCCAAAACGGGGACTGCCTGGAATACGACACTAAGCGCGGCCAGTTCTTCCGCGGGGATGCCGTGCCGGGTGAAGACACGATGATCGATGGCTCCGGGGTCGGCGACGTGGGCAACATTGTTTTGCGCGACCGGGAAGTTTTGTCAGATGACGGGATCTTCATCGCGGTAGTGACGATTGACCGCAAGAAGAAGAAGATCGTGTCTGAACCGCAAGTCACCAGCCGGGGCTTTGTCTACATCAAGGCCAACCAAAAGCTGATGAATGACTCTATCCAGGTCATCAAGGACGCTATCCAGGCCAACTTTGAACACAAGAAGTTTGACTGGACTGAACTCAAGCAAGACATGCGCTCCAGCCTGGGGAAGTTCCTTTACAAGCAGACCAACCGCCGGCCGGTCGTTTTGCCAGTTGTCATGGAAGTCAACCAGAACCGGCACCGGGCAATGCAGAAGAAGGCCGAAGACGCGGCTGAAGGCAACAAGGAAAAGCCGGTTAAAAAGCCGGTTAAGAAGAACAACCGCAAGAAGCAGACCAGGCCGGCAAACAAGTCCGCTAAGGGCAAGAAGCCGGTAAACAAGAATAAGAAGGACAGCAAGGCAGATGACAAGCGTTAGCCAAGAGAACCTGCGGAAATTGGCCATAGAGGCTGAAGCAGGAGGGGACTACCAGGCTGCCTGCGGGCACTTGGAGGAGGCCCTGAGGCTGGGCTTTGACGAGGACCTGGCCCTGGACTTGTCCCGTTTTTTGCGCTTAAACAAGGAAGAAGATCAGGCTTATGCCCTTATCAAGGCACTGCCTGATCTTTTTTCCCGGGATAAAGTGCTGGAGGAGTATGGACAAGTCCTGACGGCCAATAATTTTTTGATTGAGGCTCTCCAGGTCAAGCATTTGACTGAGGGAGAGGTCGACTTCCCGGTTTTGCCAGCAGACAAAAAGGAACAAGAGAAAATCCTGCTTGCTTTTAGAAAAAAGCAGGCAGTCAGCCAAAGCCAGTACGAGCAGCTCTTGAAGCTGGATTTGCCGACCTACCTGGCCTTTGCCAGAAGCCTTTTGCTGGATCCCCTGGCTAACTACGCCTTGCGCCTGGCGGTGTGCGAGGACCTGGTCAAGCTGGGGGTTAAAGAAGAGATGCAGGTTATGATCCTGGGGGACTTGAAGAGTTTTGTGCCCGCTGAAACGGATTTGCTCAAGCAGGATCCGGTTTACCGGGAATTTATCACTTCTCTGGCCAGCCGCTACCAAAACCGCCCAAGCGAACTGCCCTTGATCTTGGCTGAAGGAAATTTCGCTTTTGGCCAGCTTTATCCCTGCCAGGGAGATTACGTGACTAATCCCGATGCTTTTGCCCGGGACTTGACCGGCTTTTTACGGCAAAAGCGGGGCGGGGAGAGCCAGAATTTGCTGGAAAAAATCTATCAGAAAAATAGTGATTAATCTTTTTGCAAATCACTTTACTTTTTGCCGGCATTTAGTATAATCATTTTTGGATATTTTCAAGAAGTTGCGCTATTGCTACTAGCGTACTTCTTAGGAAAGTAGTACAATATTCAACAGAGAATCATCCGTTAGTTTTGTCTCAACGGACTTCTTGCAAAATTTCAGGAGGATCATTTTAATGGCAGAAAAAGAACATTACGTTAGAACTAAGCCACACGTTAACATTGGTACTATTGGCCACGTTGACCACGGTAAGACTACTTTGACCGCAGCTATCACTACTGTGTTGGCTAAGAAGGGTTTGGCAAAAGCTGAAGATTACTCACAAATCGACGCAGCTCCAGAAGAAAAGGAACGTGGTATCACTATCAACACTGCCCACGTTGAATACGAAACTGAAAAGCGCCACTACGCCCACATGGACGCCCCAGGCCACGCCGACTACATCAAGAACATGATCACTGGTGCTGCTCAAATGGACGGTGCTATCTTGGTTGTTGCCGCAACTGACGGTCCTATGCCACAAACTCGTGAACACATCTTGTTGGCTCGTCAGGTTGGTGTTAACTACATCGTAGTCTTCTTGAACAAGTGCGACTTGGTTGACGACCCAGAATTGATCGACTTGGTTGAAATGGAAGTAAGAGACTTACTTTCAGAATACGGTTACCCAGGTGACGATGTTCCTGTAGTTCGTGGTTCAGCTTTGAAGGCTCTTGAAGGCGACGAAGAAGCTCAAAAGAAGATCGAAGAACTGATGGACGTTGTTGACGAATACATCCCAACTCCAGAACGTGAAACTGACAAGCCATTCTTGATGCCAGTTGAAGACGTCTTCACTATCACTGGTCGTGGTACTGTTGCTTCAGGCCGTATCGACCGTGGTACTGTTAAGGTTGGCGACAGCGTTGAAATCGTTGGTTTGGTAGAAAAGGTCTTGACTTCAGTTGTAACTGGTTTGGAAATGTTCCACAAGACTCTTGACTTGGGTGAAGCCGGCGACAACGTCGGTGTATTGCTCCGTGGTGTCGACCGTGACCAAATCGTTCGTGGTCAAGTTTTGGCAGCTCCAGGCTCAATCAAGACCCACAAAACTTTCAAGGGTCAAGTCTACATCTTGAGCAAGGACGAAGGTGGCCGTCACACTCCATTCTTCTCAGACTACCGTCCACAATTCTACTTCCACACCACTGACATCACTGGTGAAATTGAATTGCCAGAAGGTACTGAAATGGTTATGCCTGGTGACAACACTGAATTCTCAGTTACTTTGATTAAGCCAGCCGCTATCGAAGTTGGTACTAAGTTCACTATCCGTGAAGGTGGTAGAACTGTTGGTGCCGGCCAAGTTACTGAAATTGACGACTAATTTTTATTTTTTAAATTTTAGTTCTAACAGTGTAAAAAGGTGTTCTTCTCAGAAGAACGCCTTTTTTTATCCAAAAAAGCCCTATTTTGTAGTACTTTGATTGTTTTTTGACCGTCTTTAAGGTAAGATATTTAAGTATGCAAAGTAGCAAACCCAAAATAGACATTGGAGGTATTTAATTAATGTCTGCTAACTGGAAAACTACCGGTAAGACTACTGGTGAACTTTCTTTTGAAATTTCTCAAGATGAAATCAAGAAGAGCCTGGACAAGGCTTTTGACCGCGTAAAGAAGAGCTTGCGTGTACCTGGCTTCCGTAAGGGGCACGTTTCCCGTGTAATCTTCAACCAATACTACGGTGAAGAAGCTCTTTACGAAGACGCTTTGAACTTTGCTTTGCCAGAAGCTTACAGCGCTGCTGTCAAGGAAACTGGCATCAAGGCAGTTGGCCAACCTCAAATCGTTCCTGTATCAATGGGCAAGAACAAGGCCTGGGAAATGAAGGCAATCGTAACGGTTGAACCAGAAGTTGAACTTGGCCAATACACTGAAATTGAAGTGCCAAAGCAAAACACTCGCGTTTACCAAAAGGACATCGACGCTGAATTGACTAAGCGTCAAGAACAAAACGCTGAAATGGTTTTGAAGAACGACAAGGCTGAAAACGGCGACACTGTAACCATCGACTACGTTGGTACTGTTGACGGCGTTGAATTTGACGGCGGCTCAGCACAAAACTACTCCCTGGAACTGGGCTCAAACACCTTCATCCCTGGCTTTGAAGACCAACTGGTTGGTCACGGCGCCGGCGAAGAAGTTGACGTTGTCGTAACCTTCCCAGAAGACTACGGCGCAAAGGACCTGGCTGGCAAGGAAGCTCACTTCGCAACCAAGATCCACGAAGTTAAGGCAAAGCAATTGCCAGAACTTGACGACGAATTTGCCAAGGATGTTGACGACTCAGTTGAAACCCTTGACGAATTGAAGGAAAAGATCAAGGCTGAACTGAAGTCCGAAAAGGAAGAAGCAGCCAAGGCAGCTATCCAAGAAGCAGCGATCACTACTGCAGTCAAGAACGCTACTGTTGAAGAAATTCCTGACGTGATGATCCAAGAAGACGTTGACAACCAACTCAACCAATACTTGGGCGACATGCAACGTCAAGGGATTGACCCGCAAACTTACTTCAAGTTGACTAACACGACTGAAGACCAACTGCGCAGCCAATTGTCAGCAAACGCTGCTGAACGCGTTAAGACTAACCTTGTTTTGGAAGCAATCGCTGCCAAGGAAGGCTTCGAAGCAAGCAAGGAAGAAATCGACGCTGAAATCAAGGACCTGGCTGACAACTACAACATGAGCGAAAAGGCAGTTCGCAACGCTTTGAGCGACGAAATGCTGGCTCACGACATCAGCGTCCGCAAGGCAATGGACTTAATCACTGACAGCGCTAAGCAAGTAGCTAAGGCTAAGCTTGAAGAAGGCAGCGAAGACGAAGAAGACAAGTAATCGCCTGTCTATAGACTGAATCCCCCAGAAGTGGCAACTGCCCCTTTTGGGGTTTTCTTTTGCCAAGACTGATGAAAAATACAAGGCTAATTTCGCGCAAGTTGCCCGTATTTATGCTAATCTAGTCTTTAGCAAATAGAGGAGGGAATACATGGCTACTAAGTTTACAGATCCAGAAGAAGTGAAATGCTCATTCTGCGGCAAGTCTGCCAGCCAAGTAAAGAAAATGATTGCGGGTAACGGCGTATACATCTGCAACGAGGACATTGAACTCGCCAAGCGGATCATTGATGATGAGCTGCGTCTGGATTCACTGAAGGAAGCGCGCGAGCTTCCCAAGCCAATGCAAATTAAAGAAGAACTGGATCAGTACGTGATTGGCCAGGACCGGGCCAAGCGGGTTCTGTCCGTAGCGGTTTACAATCACTACAAGCGGATCAGTCAAATGGATGTTGATTCTTCAACCGAATTGCAGAAGTCAAATATTGCCTTGATCGGGCCAACTGGGTCCGGCAAGACCTACCTGGCTCAGACTTTGGCCAGGATTTTGAACGTGCCGTTCGCGGTCGCGGACGCAACTACTTTGACTGAAGCCGGTTATGTCGGTGAAGACGTCGAGAATATCCTGCTTAAGCTGCTCCAGAATGCTGATTACGACTTGGAGAGAGCCCAGCGGGGGATCATTTATATCGACGAAATTGACAAGATCTCCAAGAAGTCAGAAAATGTGTCGATTACCCGGGACGTGTCCGGTGAAGGGGTCCAGCAGGCTCTTTTGAAGATCCTGGAAGGGACCATTGCTTCTATTCCGCCGCAGGGCGGCCGCAAGCACCCGCAGCAGGAAATGATCCGGATGGACACCACCAACATCCTCTTCATTGTCGGCGGGGCTTTTGACGGTATCGAAGAAATCGTTAAGAACCGGCTGGGCAAGAAGACTATCGGTTTTGGGGCAGAACAAGAATCTGGCAAGGTTGACGATGACAACTGGAACCGTTTCTTGACGACCGGGGACTTGGTCAAGTTTGGCTTGATCCCTGAATTCATTGGCCGGATTCCGATTATCACTACCTTGGACCGGCTGGACAGTGCTGATTTGGTCCGGATCCTGACTGAACCAAAGAATGCCTTGATCAAGCAATACCAGAAGCTGCTTTCCCTTGACGGGGTTGACCTGGAATTTGAACCTGCCGCCGTCAAGCAGATTGCTGATCTGGCTATTGAACGGAAGATGGGGGCCAGAGGCCTTAGAACCATCATTGAAAATGCCATGATGGACATCATGTACAGGACGCCGAGCGAAAGCGACATCAGCAAGGTCATCATCACGCCGGAAACAATTACCGGGATGGGCGAGCCGAAGGTGGTCCACCGCGAACTGGAAGAGGTTGCCGATGATCATTAACCAATCAGAATTTTCCGTCAGCGCGGTTAAAGCCAGCCAGTACCCTGAAGGCGGCCTGGATGAAATCGCCCTGGCTGGCCGGTCAAACGTGGGCAAGTCCAGCTTCATCAACACCCTTTTGCAAAGAAAGAACCTGGCCCGGACCTCCTCGTCGCCGGGCAAGACCCAGACCTTGAACTTCTACCGGGTGGACAGCGACCAAGCTGACTTTTACCTGGTCGATGTGCCGGGCTACGGCTATGCCAAGGTCTCCAAGAAGCAGAGGGAAGAGTTCGGGGAAATGATCCAGGATTACTTGGAAACCCGGGCCTACCTCAAGGGCTTGATCCTGCTGATCGACGGCCGCCACGAACCAACCGCCGACGACATTGCCATGTATGACTATGCCCAGTATCTCAACCTGCCGATTTTACTAGTGGCCACGAAGATGGACAAGATCAAGAAGAATGCTTTTAACAAGACTGAAGCAGCCTTCAGAAAGCACTTGAACTTGAATAAGGATAATGTGACTTTCCTACCATTTTCATCAGTGACTAAGCTGAACGTTGACCAGGTCAAGGACTGGATCCAAGCCAGATTGGACGAAGAATAGCAGACAAAACAAAAATGCTCAAAGGATTTTCCTTTGGGCATTTTGCGTTTAGCGGTGCTTTTTCGGCATTTGCGGCCGGTGGTTGAAGAGCTCAGCCACCAGCTTGAAGGCTCCGTAGATGATCAAGAGGATCCCGATTTCGATGATCGACTGGTGGTTGAAGTATTCTGGGGTGATGATCACGATGATCCCTAGGGCAAAAGAAATAACGGCTTCCGCCCCGGTGATGATCATGCGGAAGACCCCGGTCTGCCGCCTTAAGATAATCTTGCGGCTGCGGCCATAGGCGTAAAAGAGCAGGAAGGCCCCCAGGAAGTAGTGAGCCAAAAAGACCAGGAGCTGGTTGCTCGATAAAAGGGCTATAGAGACCGCGAACAAGACCAGGTAGGTAATTAGGAAGAAGCGTTTCTGCTGCGGTTTAAAGGCCGAAACTGAGACCGTGAGGATATGGTTGACGCTGAAAATGATCCCCCCGACAGCAGCTAGCACCCCGAAGGCCTTGAAGGCATAGTTAGGTGCTGTCAGACTGATGATGCCGAGCAGAACCAGGAGCCAGCCGGCCATGGTGTCCCGGCTGAACAAGGCCGCTCCGATCTGCTGGTTCTTGATCAACTGCCAGATCGAGGAAAAGAGATTGCCCAAAATGAATTTGGTCCGCCTTGAGGAGTTAGTCACCGACAAAAGGATGGCCCCGAAGCCCCCGAAGCCGTTCTTGGCCAGCTGGTTGATCTTGCTCGAGCCGCTAGCCGCCAGGGCATCAAAGAGGTCCTGGGTCAGGGCTTCCCGCTCTTCCAGGCTGGCTGACCCGATCCATTGGTTGATCAGCTGGTTGTAGACCCGGGACTCAGGATTGGGCCGCTTGCGGGTCACGAAATGGCTGCCTTTGATCTGCCAGGAATAGGTATCGTGCTGGGCGATATTGACATTGGTTGAGTAGACGATGACCGGGTCGACCTCTCTTGGTTCAAAGAGGCGACCGATAATCGAAAACTCGGGTACGTAGCGGCGGAGGACCCTTCGCAAAAAGTCCTCGTTGTAGTCGACTCCGGCTTCGCTGGCCAGGCCGGGGCTGTCAAAGGTGTAGACGGCCTTGATCCGGGCCCGGTAGTCTTCTGGGAGATTCAAGGCGGCGTATTCAGCCAGGTTGCCCCCCTTTGAGTGGCCGCCCAGGATGTAGTCAGCTGAGTCGCCGGCCAGGAGGTCCTTGAGGTAGCGGGCACCTAAGATCTGGGCCTTGGTTTCTTTAAAAGAAATCTCAAAGTCTTCTCGCCAGCCAACCAGGGTGTCGTCGGTCCCTCTAAAGGCCACATAGTGGGTGCCGTCTTCAAGGACGATTTTCAAGGCGCTGAACTGGCACTGGTCAGTCAAAACGGTGTTGAAGTGGGACAAGCGGGCATCCTTAAAGCGGTCGGCTTCGCTCATCAAGTGGAAGAGCTCCTGGTACTGGCTGGCGTCCAGGCCGGTGAAGGAAGAGGCGAAGTATTTCTCGGCGATTTCGCCAACTGTCACTTCTTTGTTGCCGGAAGGGATGTACTTTTCCAGGTTAAGATAAGAAAAAATTGCTAAGACTAAAGCGTCGATTTCGTTGAAAGGAGACTTTTCCAAGGGAATGTCGCCGCGCCATTCCAGGTAGGTCAGCAAATTGCTGTTGTCCAAGATGCTCACATCCTTAAAGAAAATAATTGCAAATGCTTACAAGTTCATTTTAGCCTAAATAGGGCAGGGATGGGCAGATTTACCAGAAAATTTAGCGACTTTTATAAAATATAAAAAGCCGCCAACAAGCGGCTTACTTTGCCTCTTTGCCGGCAGCTTTGTCGTCTTCCTTTTCCTTGCCCTTGCCAGAAGCGGCTTTCTTCGGGTCGGGAACGCTGGCGAATTTGTCGAAGAGCTTGTCTAAGTCGTCTTGTCTTTTAAAGGTTAAACCCATTTATCCATATCCTGCTTTCCATTGAAATAAAAGTTCTGCTTTTGAGTCAATTATAACGATATTTTTGCTATTCAGTCAATTTTGAACTATACTTAGCAAAAACTAGCAAAAGAAAGCAGCTTCAAGAGAGGTGTAAAATGACTGACGCGATTGATACAATTAAGAGCTGCCACAGCACGCGCTATTTTGACCAAGGCAAGGAGCCCAGCCGGGCAGACCTGGAAGAAGTAATCCGCTTGGCCGGCCTGGCTCCGTCTTGGGTAGATTCCCAGCCCTGGCGGGTTTATCTGGCTATGGGGGAAACAGCCAAAAAGATCCATGCCCGCCACCTGGCTTTGGCTGAAGCAGGGACGGCGGCATCCCCAGACTGGGAGACCTGGCACCGGGAGGACTGGGATCCTTATCCAAGAGAAAACATGGCCCGGCACAACCAGGCCAGCCAGGAATATCTGAACACGCCGGAATTGCTGGACCTTAGGACTAATATTTTGCAGAAAAATCTCTACTATGCCCCGGCGATTGCCTATTTAACTATTCCCAAGCAGTCCAATCTTTGGTCAGTCTATGACCTGGGAGCCTTTGCCCAGACTCTGGCGCTTGCCGCCAAGGCCAAGGGGATTGACAGCATGCCGGCCTATGAATTGGTCAAATACCCGGCCAGTGTCCGGGAAATTATGGGGATTCCAGAAGACCAGACCCTGGCCATGGGAATCGGCCTGGGCTATGGCAAAGATGAGTACGTCAACGGCTACCAGGCTCCCCGCCGGGATCTGCCTGACTTCTTGACAATTAAGGATTAGGAAAAAGTTATATAAAATCGTTGACTTATAGTAAGTGAGTCTGTAAGATTAAATTAAATCAAATTGAGAAAGGAGCTAAATCATGTTTGCAATGCAAGAAAACCAAACTATGTGCGTTTGTTGTATGTCACTTATGTCATACGACTGTTTTGTGTTGCCTAAACTGGATTTAGCTCAGACCAAGTGATTTGCCAAGTAATTGTTAGCTTAGTGGCAAATGAAGCAGCTGTTTCCTTTAGGGAGCAGCTGCTTTTTTGTCTTAGGAGGAAAAAATGCAAAAGATCAAGAAATTCACCCTTGCCGCCGTCAGCGTCAGTGCCGCCTTCCTGCTGGCCGCTTGCGGCAGTCAGCAGAGCTCAAGCTCAGCAAGTAAGGACAAGCAGGTTTTAAAGCTCAGCGCGACTGCTCCGCTGGATACGATCGACATCAGTAAGGCAACCGGCTACGGGCAGACTGGGAACGTTTTTGAAAGCTTCTACCGTTTGGGCAAGAACGGGCAGCCCGCCGCCGGCTTAGCCAAGTCCGGCACTGTATCCAAGGACGGCAAGACCTGGACCTTCAAGCTGCGGTCTAACGCCAAGTGGTCCAACGGGGAAAAGATTACCGCCCAGGATTTTGTCTACTCCTGGCGGCGGACGATCAACCCCAAGACTGCTTCGCCTTACGCCTACCTTTTCTCCGGCATCAAGAACGCCGATAAAATTATTGCCGGCAAGAAGTCTCCGTCCAGCCTGGGCATCAAGGCTTTGAACCAGGAAACCGTGCAAGTTAAGCTCAACCGGCCGATTGCCTACTTCAAGGTTTTGATGGCTTACCCGCTCTTTGGGCCGCAAAACGAAGCCTTTATCAAGAAGACGGGCAAGAAGTACGCGACCAGCTCCAAGTACATGCTTTACTCCGGCCCATTTAAGATCACCGGCTGGAAGGGGACCAATGATACTTGGTCTTTTGTCAAAAACAACCAGTACTGGGACAAGCAGGCAGTCAAGTTGAGCAAGATCAGCTACCAGGTCGTTAAGACTACCAACACCGGCTACCAGCTCTACCAGCAGGGCAAGCTGGACCTCACCCCACTGTCCAGTGAACAGGTTAAGCAGCTGAAGAAGAACAAGGACTTCAAGACCTACCCATACTCCTACGTTGCCTTCTTGGCCTACAACTTCCAGGCCAAGGACGCGACGGTTAAGAAGGCTTTGAACAACAAGAACATCCGCCTGGCCCTGTCTCTGTCACTTGACCGGAAGATTCTGACCAGCAAGGTCTTCGGTGACGGGTCAAGCGTGCCAACTGGCTTCGTGGCTTCTGGTCTGGCCTATGACCCGGCTAACAAGGAAGACTTTGCCAAGGAGCAAAAGGTGGCTAATACCGTTGACTACAATGAAAAGCTGGCTGAAAAGTACTGGAAGACCGGGTTGAAGGAACTGGGCTTAAAGAACCTGAACCTGACCTTGCTGGCTTCAAACGAGAGCACCAACGCCGACGCTCTGACCCAGTACCTGCAGTCCCAATGGACTAAGGTTTTGTCCGGCATCAACGTGAAGGTTAACTCCATTCCAAGCAAGAACGCCTACACCAAGGCTTCAAGCGGGGACTTTGACATCTACGTTTCCGGCTGGGGCGGGGACTTCAGCGACCCGATGACCTTCATGCAGATCTTGCAGAAGGGGACTTCCTACAACTACGGCAAGTGGAACAATGCGGAATACAACCGCTTGATCAAGAAGGCTTTGACGACTGATGCCAACGACGTTAACAAGCGCTGGCAGGACCTGGTCAAGGCAGCCCAAGTGGCCAACGCCGACCAGGCAGTCAGCCCGATCTACCAGCAGACGACCGCCTACCTGCAAAACAGCAAGGTCAAGGGGATCATCCACAACAATGCTGGTACCCAGTGGAGCTACAAGTACGCCTACATTAAGTAGCTAGTAGTTAGCAAATTAAGATATGCAAATAAAAACGAGACCGCTTGGTCTCGTTTTTTTAATGCCGGCTGGCCCGGTGGCTGGAGCTGGCCTTGATTTTGTGGGGATGCCGCTTGAATTTGACCTGGCCGCCCTCTGGCAGGAAGCGGAAGTGGCGCATTTTGGCGTTAAAGGGCCGGCCAGAGAGGCGGATGGCGGTCCAGTACTTCATCAGCTTGATCATCCGGTCCAGTTCCTGGACTCTTTTGGCCTGGCCTTCTGCTTCAGCCGCCTGGTGGATGTCGCCTTCCAGGCGTTCGATTAGGTTCTGGTGGTAGGCAAGAAGTTCGGGAGTCAAGGGAGCCCGCCGGTACTGGTTAAAGAGTTTTTGGATCAGTTCCATGGCCTCCAGGCTGTCATGTGGCTGGATATAGCGGGAACCATTATCTTCATTCATGGATTTTGTCCTTTCTATTATTTCTGCTTTTATTTCTTTATAAAGCTTTTTGCCGAATCATAAAACTTACTAAATCTTGATA